>USPT01000186.1 GCA_900556705.1 uncultured Collinsella sp. | reverse complement strand
AATGAACGAAAATAGAGTCAACACAATTCCTGCAAATTTAGCCGAGAATGGAGCAGACATGACCCAAGCTACCAACCGTGCTTTTGCCGACGAACGCCGCGCCGCCATCATGGAAATGCTCGAGCACAACGCCTCGGTGCAGGTAGCAGAAATCGCCCAGACCTTTGGCGTGTCCTCCGTCACCGCCCGCGCCGACCTGGACGCGCTCGCCGAAGCAGGCAAGCTGCGCCGCACACATGGTGGTGCCGTTTCGCTTCACAAGCGCCTGACCGTCTCCACGCAGGATCGCCGCATCAATGTCAACGTCGCCGCCAAGCAGGCCATCGCGCAAAGCGCCATCGAGCTCGTCAATGACGGCGACACGCTGCTCGTCGACTCGGGCACCACGGCGCTCGAGTTCGTCCGGCTCCTTGATCAGCGCGACGGCATCACCGTTATCACGGCCGACATTACCATCGCCGATTATATTGACGAGAGCATGCCCTCGGTCGATGTCGTCATGCTGGGCGGGGCACTGCGCAAAGGTCATCGCTATCTGTACGGCCCACTTACCATGCAGGCTCTCCAAATGGTCCACGCCGATCTTGCCGTCATGTGCCCTGGCGCTTTTGTTCCCGGCTGCGGCTTTACGACCGACTTTCCCCAGATGGCCGAGACCAAAACAGCTATGATCGCCGGAGCCCATCAAAGCGTCGCCCTCATGGACGCTAGCAAGGTTAACGGACGCGGCATGTACCGCTTTGCCGAGCTGACTGATGTCGACACCATCGTGATGGACCGTGACCCCGATCATGCCGTCGCCACCTCAATCGCCGAGGCCACCGACAGCGCACGTCCAGCCCTCATCATCGCCGGCGCTTAAACAAAAACCACCACAAAGGTGCCTGTCCCCTTTGTGGTGGTTGTGATGGCTGAGCGTCAAAAGTGAACGTGTCGCTACTTGGACAGCTCGTCGGCGAGGGCCTCGATCTGGGCGCGCGAGGCTTCGTTGAGCGAGCCCAGCACAGTCACCTTGTTCTGCGTCAGGGTGATGTCCTTCATGCCCTCGAGCTCCTTGGTCATAACCTTGGCAGCCGCGGGTGCCCAAGAGCCGGCCTCGACGAGCGCCACCGTACGGTTCTGGTAGGCGTGCTCGGCGAGCGTATGGATGAAGGTGCTCATGCACGGGAAGATCTCGCCCTGATAGGTGATGGAGGCGAGCACCAGACGGTCGTAGCGGAACGCATCCTCAACGGCCTCGGCCATGTCGTCACGAGCCAGGTCAAAGACGGAGACCTTCTGGCCGCGAGCCTCAAGCGCAGATGCGAGCTCCTCGACGGCAGCCTTCAGATGCCCGTACACGCTCGCATAGGCAATCGTGATACCCTCGTCCTCGGGCTGATAGCTCGACCAGGTGTTATAGGTGTCGAGGTAGTAGCCCAGGTTCTCAGTCAGCACGGGGCCGTGGAGCGGGCAGATAATCTGGATGTCCAGGTCGGCGGCCTTCTTGAGGACGGCCTGCACGAACTTGCCGAACTTACCGACGATGCCAAAGTAGTAACGGCGCGCTTCGCAAGCCCAGCCCTCGGGATCCTCGATGTCGTTGGCGCCAAACTTGCCAAAACCGTCGGCACTAAAGAGCACCTTGTCGGTGGACTCGTAGGAGAAGAGCACCTCGGGCCAGTGAACATTGGGGGCACCGACAAAGGTTAGGCTGTGGCCGCCCAGGTCGAGCACGTCGCCATCTTTGACGACCATCTTGCGCTCGGGGAAGTCGGTGCCAAAGTAGTTGACCATCATACGGAAGGCGCCCATGCTGGCAACAATCTGCGCCTGGGGATAGCGCTCCATAAAGGCGGCGATGCCGGCGGAGTGATCGGGCTCCATGTGATGGACGATCAGGTAGTCGGGCGTGCGGCCATCGAGCACGGCCTCGAGGTTGCCGAGCCACTCGTCAACAAAACCGCCGTCGACTGAATCGGCGACAGCAATCTTTTCGCCCAAGATAACGTAGCTGTTGTATGCCATACCGTTCTCGGACACATCGTACTGGCCCTCGAACAGGTCAATGTCGTGATCGTCGACGCCAATGTAGCGGATATCCTTGGTGATCTCCATCAGGCAAAGCCTCCTAGATAGACAAAAGAACCCGTCTATCATAACACTCGCCTTCATAGCCACGGCTATCCGTCAGCATCCTTACCGATTGTAATTGAGGCGGAATATACTGCCGTTTACCTGCAAAAACTATGCGCGCAGTATCGCCGTGCTATGTCGAATAATGAGCTGACCGGGAATACGAATGGCAACGGTTTTACCCGCCGTACCCGCCTCGGGAACCGCATGCTCAAACACCTCGCGTCCGCGCTGATGTAGATCGAATCGCACGGTCGTGAGCTCGTTGTGTGCCACAAAATCATCGAGTGAATCGTCGACGCCCACCACGCTCACGTCCTCGGGCACGCGCAGGCCGCTATCACGCAGCGCGGCAATCGCGCCATTTGCCATCTGATCGTTTGCCGCGTAAATCGCCGTCATGGTGCGATCGTGCTCGGCCAGGTACCTGCCGGCCTCGTAGCCGCTGTTGGCAGACCAGTCGCCCTCGAGCGGCTCTGCCGACTCGATGTGTTTACGCTCGAGTGCATCCTGCCAACCGGCGCGGCGAAATTGTTCGTCGACCGAGAACGACGGGCCGCCAATATAGCGAATTTGCTCGTGCCCCAGCTCAAACAGGTGGTCCATAAGCAATAGCGAGCAGCCGTAATGGTCGGAATCGACCGTGGTCACGCGCGGATGCGCGTACATGGTAACGATGACCGTGCCAATGCCCGGCAGTGGATCAAACGTCT
>USPT01000185.1 GCA_900556705.1 uncultured Collinsella sp. | reverse complement strand
CCCTCGACCTTGAGCTTGGGCTCGATAACCGTAGCCTGAACCTCGTGCTTCTCGTAAGTGTTACGGCCATCCTTGACCGTCACCTTCTCGCCGCCCTCGAGTTCGCGGCTATCCCATTTGCCCTGCTTCACGCGCTTGCCGTCGACCTTCACCGACAGCTTTTCGCCCCCATGGCGCTTGAGCACGCTGTCATCGACGGCCAGCAGGTCGCCTGCGTCGTAGGTGTCAGTCAACTCCTGGTCGTCGATGAGATTCTGCAGCGTAGAGCCCACACGCACCGCGGTCTTCTGGCCGTTGAGCTCCACGTCCACACTGCGGTTGACGTAGCCCACGACGGCAGCGATAAACAGCACGAGCGCGCAACCCACGGCGATGAGCGCGTAGGGCAGGCGAGACGAACGACGGGGCGTACGGCTGTTGCCGATGCGCGCACTGCGGTCGCTAAAGCCGCGGCTATGGTTGAGATACATCGCGCCGGGCTTACGGTGACGCTTGCGCTGACCGCTGGGCAGCTGCCCCAGGTCGCGGCGCGCCGTCGGACGCGCACCCGAACGCCCGTTTAAGTTGGATCCGTTTTGGCGCATGTGCCCTCCCCCATAAACACAGCAAGCCGGAGCAACAGGTCTCCGGCTTGCCTCCCATCATTTGGTACGTCGCTATTTTGTAGCTTTTGACGAGCCTCCGCTCGCCTTTTGGTATTCGTCCTTAAAGGCCTTGAACATGCCGCGCGTCTTGCCGAGCTGCTTGCCCAGTGCGCGACTGCCCTTGTCCACGGCAACCGATCCCTTGTCGTCGAGCACCTTGGCGCCCTTTTTGACCTTGTCGCCCACCACGACGCTGGCCTCGGCGGCCTTGGCAGCCGCACCGCCCGAATACCCGAGCGACTTGACCTCGTCCGAGACGACCATCGCGCCGTTCTCGTAGCCGCGCAGCATCGTCGGCGGCACCTGCGTGTCACCAACCAAAACACTCGAAGCAGCACCGGCGGTCACATAGAATGCCTGCACGATGCCCGAGCGCGGCTTGAACTCAACGTCCGAGCAATAGCCCACGACGTCGCCCGATTCCGTGCGCACGTCCATACCGACCCAGATGATGCAATCGTCCAGGTTGATGTCGAGGCGCTTGGCCGCAGCGGTATCGTAGGTGCCCTTGACGTCATCGACCGCAATGGCGCCCTCGTAGACGCCAATGGCGTCGAGCGCTACGAATCGGTCGGGACGCTCGATCATGCCCGCGATATCGGACTGGCGGACCATAAAGCCGACCACGCGCGTACCGCCCGGGGTAAAGACCGGAAAGTGAATCTTTCCGAGCTTTTTAGGGCTGCGCGGCGTGCCGTCCTTTTTGGTGCGCTTGTCCTCGGCAGGCTTGCGATAGATCTTGGCGCCGACAAAATCCCCGGCGCGCATTATGCCTCGGTCGAGGGCTCCGCAGCCTCGGTATCAGCCTCGACGGCGTTCTCGACCACGACGTCGGCGGCAGGCGTCACGTTGCCGCCCGAAATGGCGTCGTTGAGCTGCTCGCGCAGCTGGTCCATGCGCTCGCGAGCCAGGTCGACCTTGGCGCGTAGGTCGTCGGTCTTGGCGTCGACCATCGGGCCAAAGTCATTCACCGCAGCACGGGCCTCCTCGGCGCTGTGCTCGTAGGTGTCGCGCATATTGTCCCAGGCGTCGTTGGCGATATCGGCAGCCATGGCGCGGGTCTCGGCGCCCGAGCGCGGGGCCAGAGCAACGCCGACAATAGCGCCGGCAGCGGCACCAAAAAGTGCGCCGGAGACAAAGCTGAAAGTCTTACCCATGATCATTCCTCTCCTGCGGGCACGTCGGTGCCCACCGTTTGAATGCTGTCCATTATACCCGCAGCGCATCACTTGCCGCTCCGCTCATCTGCGTACGGCAAAGGCGCAGGTACGTGATGGTGATAAACGCGTAGGCCTACTCCTGGGGCATAGCCGGCATGGCCACCGTGGCACCCGGGTCCTCGCCGGCGCCGTCCACGAGCGGCAGACCGCCCTCATGCGCAGGTCCTGCCGGAACCGTCGCAGCACCGCCAAAGACGGCAGCGGAGGCCTCGTGGTTCTCGGCAACCGCGCCCTCGGTATCAATCGCCACCTGGGGCTCGTCGTCAAAGTTGGGGACGCCCTGGGGCTCGGTGGGAACGGGCCCGGCGGTCGCATCGGCAACGGGCTCGGCGTCAACCGGCACATCGCCCTCGTCAGAGCCCTCGTCCTCGGCAGCATCTTCGCCGTTCGCAGCGGCGACGGCCTCGTGAGGATCCTTGCCCTCGGCCTCGGCGCGCATGCCCAGCACCAGGTTGCGCAGGCCCGCGACCGTGCCTTCCACGTCGGGGGCAGGCTGGTCGGCGTGCAGGTACGCCCAGTCCATCATAAAGGTGGCCGAAGACAGCGCACCGATGGCCAGCGCGTCGTCGGGGCACGAAAGCTCAACCTCAAAGACGCGCTCGTCGTGCTCACTTACGCGCGTGCGGCCGCACGAGATGCTACCGGCAAGACCGGTCTCGTTCATGAGCTCGACCGTCACGTGCTCCAGCAGATGGCAAAGCTCGGTCTGGCCCATGCAGTCCTGGAACTCGCGACCGGAATCACCCAGGCACAGGTGCTTGGCAATCGCCGGCACCAGGTAATACACGCGCGCCGTGGCCTCGATATCCTCCGAGGTCATGAGCGGCATGCCGGGGTTCACCAGCACATGCGCGCAGATCTTGTCCTCGCTGACGGTGACCTTAAGGATGTTGAACAGGCCTGCCATAACTCTCCCCTACTCTTCCTTGTCCTACTCGTCGCCGTCGTGCGGATTCGCGGAACCCGCACCCGACG
>USPT01000184.1 GCA_900556705.1 uncultured Collinsella sp. | reverse complement strand
CGCTCGGCGTCACGCGCGACAGCGAGCCGCCAGCGGGCGGCAGTTACGACAAGGATGCAAACGGCGAACTCACGGGCATTGCTCACGAGGCGGCTGCCATGCAGCTGCTACCGCGCTGCCTTGAGTGGCTGGGCGAAGATCGCATCGCAAGCGCTTACGCCGATCAAATGAGGCGTATGGCCGAGCAGGGCATCACCTCGATATGCGATATGTCGCTCATGCCCATGCCGGGCTGCGATTTTATCCGCGACGACGTTTACGACAAACTGCAGGCAGCCAGCAAGTTGGGCATCCGAGCCCATCTGTTCCCCACGCTGTTGGATGACCAGTCGCGCCTGGAAGAGCTGCAGGCACGTTACGCGAACAACGCGCTGCTCTCGGCGCCAGGCTTTAAGCAGTTCTTCGACGGTGTGTCGAGCGAACACACGGCCTATCTCACCGAGCCCTATACCAACCCGCGCTTCCCGGGCGATCAAGGTCGCCTGACGGTTCCTGCCGAGCGCATGCGCAAGCTGGTTCTGGCGGCCGCGGAGCGCGGCCATACCGTGCGCATCCACGTCATCGGCGACGGTGCGATTCATGCCGCGCTGGATATCTTCGAGGAGGCCGCCGACCTGTACGGCCTGCCCCAGCACGGCCATAACACGCTCGAGCACCTGGAGAACCTCTTGCCCGAGGACATCGATCGTCTACGCAAGCTTAACGTCGTTGCCTCGAGCCAGCCCTGTCACATTACACTCGACCCGGGCGGCCCCGAGCGCGATCTGGGCCTGGAACGCAGCCGCATCATGTGGCCGTTTGCGACCTATAAGCAGCGCGGCATCCGCCAAGCCTTCGGCACCGATAGCCCCATCACAGCTGTTACAAGCATGAACGTGCTCTACACGGCTATCACGCGCCAGGATCCCAAAAGCCACTGGCCCGAGGGCGGCTGGTTACCGAGCGAGCGCATCGATGCAGCAACAGCCCTGCGCAACTACACCCTGGGCAGCGCCTATGCAGCGGGCGACGAGCAAAACCTCGGCAGCTTGGAGCCCGGCAAGTATGCCGACCTGGTAGTCCTGGACCAAAACCCGCTCACCATCGACCCCCAAGAGCTCCAGGCTACCAAGGTTCAGACCACCTACCTGGCAGGTAACTTGATTTACGAGCGCTAAGTATTCATGCCGTACCGTTAAGCGCGGCTCGGGCAGCCTTTTTGGGATAGCGCTCGAGCCGCGTTTGCGTTTTGGTGGGGATCCGCCATGAGCGTCCCTGCTCTGTTGGATTTGGGTGCGGGGCGGAGGTGCTGCTGCCCCGCGCTCAATTTGGACACCAGCAATGCTATCTCTTGGTGTTTTGCATACTTCCCATTACAGATTGCATAAAAAGGCTGGGATGTCCTTCCTGATCCTGATGTACCCCCGCCCGTGCCGTGCAAAAAACGGAGTATTCAGCACCGCGAGCTCTGCCGGTGCCGCTGCGGCTGAGTAACGTTGCGGAGATTGACGTCATTTTGGGCTCCGGTACGGCGCGAAGCATGCCTTTTTGTCCTGGCGGGGTTTGCCTGCCGACTCAAATCGCCGGTCGAAGGCGTCCTTGGGACCAATATGGTGTGTCCGGCGTGTATGCAGCCGTCCTGGCTTGCTGAATACTCCCAAAAATGCACGGTGCTCCCCAGGGGACCCGTGCGCGCAACGAAAACCATGCCCATGTCGCTATCCGCATCGCCATTTTGCTGCACTGACTTTTCTGAATGCCGGGCTCGAATTAGTTAACCTGCCTCCCGTGTGGCTCCGGAGGGGCGGGGCATAAGGTTTATCGCGAGTTCCGCACGAGCCGAAGGCCACTTAATGTGGCCTTCGTGCGAGCAGGACTGCCCGAGCAGGAAACCTTACACCCCGCCCCTCCGGAGCCACACGGGAGGCATCGCTAAGTTATCCCCCGGCATTCAGCAAATCTAAGTGCCAAAAAATAAGATTTTTTGACTCCGTGTTGTATAACCCGCCATTCGTGGGTACCATTCAACGCGTACGCAAACAAAAAGGGTTAATTCGCGTGGTATAACCGCGCGGCCCAAAAAGGAGGAGACAAGCATGTCGTCTTTGAAGCCGCTTGCAGATCGTGTTCTGGTCAAGCCCGACGAGGCCGAGCAGAAGACCGCTTCTGGTCTGTATATTGCCAGCAACGCTCAGGAGAAGCCGCAGCGTGGCACCATCGTTGCCGTGGGCGCCGGCAAGGTCAACGACAAGGGTGAGCGCATCCCCATGGACGTCAAGGTCGGTGACGTTGTCATCTACGGTAAGTTCGGTGGCAACGAGGTCAAGGTCGACGGCGAGAAGTATCTGCTGATGCGCGCCGACGACATCTACGCTGTCGTCGAGGCCTAGTCTCGTCAGAATCTCTGATTCGTCTTTGAACGCGCCCGCCGCATAGGACTCGGAAGCGGCGACGCGAGTCACATTTCTTTTGGAGGATTACCTACCATGGCAAAGAACATTACGTTCAACACCGATGCCCGCGCTAAGCTTGCCAAGGGCGTCAACACTCTGGCCGACGCCGTTACCGTCACCATGGGCCCCAAGGGTCGCTACGTTGCGCTGCAGCGCACGTTCGGTGCTCCGACCATCACCAACGACGGCGTTTCCGTCGCCAAGGAGATCGAGCTCGAGGACAACATCGAGAACATGGGCGCTCAGCTGGTGAAGGAGGTCGCCACCAAGACCAACGACACCGTGGGTGACGGCACCACTACCGCAACCCTGCTCGCTCAGGCCATCGTCAACGACGGTCTGCGCAACGTCGCCGCTGGCGCCAACCCGCTGGCCATCCGTCGCGGCATCGACAAGGCCGTCAACGCCGCCG
>USPT01000183.1 GCA_900556705.1 uncultured Collinsella sp. | reverse complement strand
GCACGTTCGACTGCATTTACTGCGAAAACGGCCTCAACGCCGAGCGCCCCTGCCATGAGCCGTACAACACAGCTGCCGTGGTACTCGACGCGCTCGAGGCAAAGCTGCACGAGATGGCAGCTGAGGGCGAGCTCCCCGATGTGATCACCTTCGCAGGCAACGGCGAGCCCACCGCCGCGCCGGAGTTTCCGCAGGCCATCGCCGGTGCCGTCGCGTTTCGCGACCAGCTTGCCCCAAACACCAAGATTGCCGTGCTTTCCAACGGCACGCGCGCCGACCGTCCCGAGGTGCACGACGCGCTCATGATGGTCGACGACAACATTCTTAAGCTCGATACCGTCGACCCGGCGTTTATCCAGCTGCTTGACCAGCCTGTTGGCCCCTACGACGTCGAGCACCAGATCGAGACGTTCGCAAGCTTTGACGGTCACGTTATTATCCAGACGATCTTTTTGACCGGCGAGTATCAGGGCAAGCTCATCGACAACACCGGCGAGGAGTACGTTGCCCCCTGGCTCGCGGCGCTTGAGCGTATTCGCCCACAAGAAGCGACCATCTACACGGTGGCGCGCGAGACGCCGGTCGCCGGCCTTGCCAAAGCAGCGCCTGAGGTGCTCGACAAGATTGCCGCACGCGTGCGCGCCCTCGGCATTCCCTGCCAGGTGAGCTACTAGCAAAACCACGCAGCAGCTAGTGTCCGCCATCCCACTCCATCAGTTGCGGTGATATAGTTCCTGTTTATGCTGTTAAACCGCTTAAATCGGAACTATATCACCGCAACTTTTATGGACGCGTGAGTGGGCTATACTAGCTGCGGATGAAAGGAAGTTAGCCATGTATGACAAAGGACCCGTACCCGGCCGCAACGACGCCTGCTGGTGCGGCAGCGGCAAAAAATATAAGAAATGTCACAGCGCCTTCGACGAGCGCCTCGAGCGCCTGTGGGAGGAGGGCTGGGAGGTTCTGCCCCGTACGCTCTACAAGACGCCCGCCGATATCGAGGGCATCAAGCGCTCGGCCGCTATCAACGTGGGCGTGCTCGATTACGTAGGCGAACACATCGCCGCGGGCATGACCACCAACCAGATCGACCAGATGATCTACGACTACACCGTCGAGCACGGTGGCACGCCGGCCGACCTCAACTACGAGGGCTATCCCAAGAGCGTGTGCACCTCGATCAACGACGTCGTCTGCCACGGCATCCCCTGTGATACAGACGTGCTGCACGAGGGCGATATTATCAACGTGGACTGCTCCACGATCCTGGACGGCTACTTTAGTGATTCGAGCCGTATGTTCTGCATCGGCGAGGTCTCGGCCGAGCGCCAGCGCCTGGTCGAAGTCACCCGTGCCAGCGTGGAGGCGGGCTTGGCAGCCGTCAAGCCATGGCTACCACTGTCCGTTATGGCCGAGGCCGTGCAAAAGACGGTCGAGGACGCCGGCTTTAGCGTGGTGCGCGAGTACGGCGGACACGGCATCGGTAAGGAGTTCCACGAGGACCCGTTTGTGGGCTTTACCACCGAGGCGCCCGATGTGGACACCATCATGGCTCCGGGCATGGTCTTTACCATCGAGCCCATGGTCAATGCCGGAGCGCCCGACATCAAGATCAGCAAGGGCGACGGCTGGTGTGTGCGCACCAAGGACGGTAGCGATTCGGCCCAGTGCGAGGTACAGCTCGTGGTGACCGAGGACGGCTACGAGCTGCTGAGCTGGTAGCCGTGGATGCGCCGGATGCTGACGGGCACACTCGTCTTGCATCCGGCGTTTTTATTTGAACGTTTTGCCTGATAAAACCTGCCAAAATAAACCTGTCCCTTTTTGGCAGGTCGAGCGGAGAGGACTGCTTGTGAACATCCTGGTTTTGCTGCCCGTCAACGACCGTCACCGCGCGATCCTCGAGTCGAGCGCTCCGGGCGATGACTTTATCTACACGAGCTCCGACGCCGCCACGCGCGAGCAGGTCGCCGATGCCGACGTGATCTTGGGCAACATCGACCCTGACATGCTCACGGCATGCGAACATCTCCAGCTGTTGCAATTGCAGACCGCCGGCTATGACGATTACTTGGCCGCCGGCACCGTGCCAGCCGACGCTAAGCTTTCCTGCTCGGTGGGTGCCTACGGCCAGGCCGTAAGCGAGCACATGTTTGCCATGGTGCTGTCTATGATGAAGCGCCTGCCCGGCTATCACGACTTGCAGCGCGAGCATCGCTGGGAGGATTTGGGGCCGGTCACCTCGCTCAAAAACGCCAATGTGCTGGTGCTGGGCGCGGGCGATATCGGCGGCCACTTCGCCACGCTCTGCCGCAACATGGGCGCGCACGTCCGCGGCATCAAGCGCCATCCACTCGTCTACCCCATTGTGTTTGAGGACATGGACGGCATGAACGCCCTGTCCGAGCGCCTGGCGGAAGCTGACATCGTCGCATCCTTTATGCCGAGCACACCCGAGACCCGCGGCCTGGCAAACGCCGAGTTCTTCGCCGCGATGAAACCGGGCGCCTTCTTTGCCAACGGCGGCCGCGGCGACCTCGTAGTTGCGGACGATTTGGTTGCCGCTCTGGAGTCGGGACATCTCGCCGGCGCCGCAGTCGACGTCACCGACCCCGAGCCGCTGCCTGAGACAAGCCCCCTGTGGGATGCGCCCAACATGTTCATCACGCCGCACGTCTCCGGCTGGTTCCACTTGGCGGCTACGCTCAACAATGTGGTCGACATTGCCGCAGAGAATCTGCGTCACCTGCAGGCCGGCGAGACCCTGCGCTGTTGGATTGAACACTAATCTTGTTCCGCCGTTCTAACGAACGGCGGACCGGTCGACGCTGCGCGCCGCCCAGAGCG
>USPT01000182.1 GCA_900556705.1 uncultured Collinsella sp. | reverse complement strand
ACCACGTCGGCGGCATCCACGTCCCACATCTGGGCGGCCTTGGCGCAGATCTTCTCACGCAACTCGGTCGCGGCGTTCTTGGCGGCAAGTCCCGTCACGTACGTACCCGAGCTCGCGTACGAGCCGGCATCAAACGGCGACACATCGGTGTCCACGCCGCGCACCACAATGAGCGAGCTCTCCACACCCAGCTCCTCGGCGGCAATCTGCGCCAGGATCGTGTCGACGCCCATGCCGTTATCGGTGGCTCCGGTGCCGATGGTAATGAAGCCGTCCTCTTCCAGGCGCATGTCGATGCCGGCGATGTCCACGTTGGAAATGCCCGAGCCCTGCATGGTGAGCGCGCAGCCCAGGGCGCGCACGCGATCGCCCAGATCCACGGCCAGCGGCTTGTCGCGCCAGCCGATCATGTCCATCGCGCGCAGCAGGCAGCGGTCGAGCGCACAGGCGTTGAGCTTCTCGTTGTAGTACTGCGGCATGACCTCGCCCTCGCGCACGATGTTCTTAAGGCGCAGGTCGGCGGGGTCCATGTGCAGCATGTCGGCGAGCTCGTTGACGGCGCTCTCCACGGCAAACTGGCCCTGGGTGGCACCGTAGCCGCGATACGCGCCGCCGCGGTTGGTGTTGGTGTAGACGGCGTCCCAGCTAAAGCGGCTCGCCTTCACGTGGTTGTAGATGGGCAGGCTCTTGTGGCCCGAAAGGCCAATCGTCGTGGTGGCGTGCTCGCCATAGGCGCCGGCGTTGGACAGCGTGTGCAGGTCGATGGCCGTGATAGTGCCGTCGTTCATGGCGCCCAGCTTAACGGTCATCTGCATCTGGTGACGCGAGTTGCCCGCGGTGATGGTCTCCTCGCGCGTGTAGCAGCAGTAGCTCGGACGGCCGGTCTGCTGCGTCACAAACGCCACGAAGATCTCGCAGCAGCCCGTCTGCTTGGAGCCAAAGCCGCCGCCGATGCGCGGCTTAATGACCTGCACCTGCGACTGCGGAATGTCGAGCGACTGCGCGACCATGCGGCGCACGTGGAAGGGCACCTGCGTCGAGGTGGTCACTGAGATGCGGCCGAACGCGTCAGTCGTCGCGAAGGCGCGGAAGGTCTCCATGGGCGCAGTCTGCGTGGCCTGGCTGGTGTAAGTGCGGGTGAAGACAATGTCACTCTGGGCGAAGGCCTCGTCCAAGTCGCCAAAGTCGCTCGTGCCGCTGCATACTAGGTTGCGAGCAACATCGCCGCCCTGCGGGAACATAAAGGTCACGTCGCCCTCGGGGTGGACCACGATGTCGTTATCGAGCGCCTGGGTAAAGTCGAGCAGGGGCTCGAGTACCTCGTAGTCAACCTTGATGAGCTTGAGCGCCTTGTCGGCGGCCTCCTCGGTTTCGGCGGCGACGATAGCCACCTCCTCGTTTTGGTAGCGTACGAGGTTCTCGAGGATCAGGCGGTCGTAGGGACTCGGCTGCGGATAGCTCTGGCCGGCGATGGTAAAGCGGCGCTTGGGCACGTCCTCGTAAGTGTAGACGCCCACCACGCCGGGCACCTTCAGGGCGCGCGACGTATCGATGGAGCGGATCTTGGCGCGGGCATACGGGCTGCGCTTGAGTTTGACGATGAGCGCACCGGCGGGCACCATATCGCCCGTGTAGACGGGACGCCCCTCGAGCAGGGCCTTCGAGTCCTTCTTGGGCTGCTTGTGAGTGATCTGCTTATACGAGACGCCATCGCAGCTGGTGTTATTGACCGGCAGCTCGGGCATCTCAAAGCCCACCTGTACGCCAGACTCGTTGAGGAAGCGGACGATAGCGCGCAGCTGGCTCTCGTAGCCGCTGCAACGACACAGGTTGCCGGCGAGCTGGCGCGAGAGCTCCTCGCGCGTGGCGACGAGGCTCGGGTCCTCCTTGGCGGCGCGGGCGAGCGCCAGCACGTTCATGATGAGGCCGGGGGCGCAAAAACCGCACTGCTCGGCGCCTTCGGCAGCCATCGCACGGGCCAGCGCCTCGGACTCGGCCTTAAGGCCCTCAAGCGTGGTGATAGTATGGCCCTCGACGCGGGCGGCGGGAACCGAGCAGCTCAGCACCGGGTCGCCGTCGAGCCACACCGTGCACAGGCCGCAGTTGGTGGTCTCACAGGCGCAGCGCACCGACGCGCAGCCCTGCTCGCGCAGCAACGCAAAGAGCATGGTGTCGGGGGCAATCTGAACCTTGACCTTACGGCCGTTGAGCGTAAAGGAAAGATCGATGAGTTTGGCAGCCATTAGCGCACCTCGCTAGAATCGACGCCGGGCACGCGGCGGCAGGAATACTCGTCCGTGGCAAACTTAGGAATCTGCACGCCCTCGAGCTCGTGCGCAAGCGCGGCCGAAAGCTCGATGCCGGCGGCGCGGCGCACGGCCTGGACGGCAAGCGGGGCCGAGATGCGGCGGCGGTAGTCGGCCGAGCCCCACAGGTTGGTGCCGTAGCTCAGCGCGCGCACAGATGCGGCCAGGGCGCGAAGCTCGTCCTCGGAAGGCTGCTCGGCAGTAAGGCCGCATGCCTCGCCCTGCAGCAGGGTCGCACGCAGCGGGCGGGCACCCACAGTGACATGCCAGCTGTTGTTCCACCAGGCGGCGGTGACGTTTAAGGAGGGGAAGTCGGTCGCGGCCTTGCGCACGGCCTCATAGCTTGCGCGGTAATCGTGCTTAACGACCACGACATGCTCAATAACGTCGCGCACGTAGCCCATGTCAACGAACTCCGCGAGCGGCACGCGGCCGGCGCCCGTCAGCTCAACATAGGAATCGAGCGCGAGGAAGGCGGAGAGAACGTCCGAGAAGCCAAAGCGGCCGTAAATGCTGCCGCCCACCGTGGCGGTGTTGCGCAGCTGCACGCCCACGATATCGTGGACGGCGAA
>USPT01000181.1 GCA_900556705.1 uncultured Collinsella sp. | reverse complement strand
GTGTCGACATAGAGACCATCGTCATGGCCGCCGGTCCCGTGCCATCGCTTATCGTGCTTCGCGAGCGCTGCAGCAAATCGGACTCGCCCGCGCCACTGCGTTCCCTTTCCATTCAAACTGGTTCGTTTGAAGCCGCTGCCATTAGCCGTGGTATCGATAGCGGTCGCGCCGAGCGCCCGATAACGCATGACCTGCTGCTTGACACCGTCGATGCCCTGGGCGCCAAGCTCGAGCGCATCGAGATCGTTCGTGCCGAGCCGCCGGTGTTCTATGCGACGATTGTCGTGCTGGTCGATGGTGACGAGCGCAAGATTGACGCCCGCCCCAGTGACGCCATTGCCCTTGCCGTGCGCAGTAATGCCCCCATGTTCGTGGAGGACGACATCATGAATCGTCTGGGTACCGTTTCTGCCCATGCCGAGGAAGTTGACGACGAGCAGGAGTTCGAGAAGTTCGACGAGTTCGTCCATACGCTCTCCCCCGATGATTTCTAAATGTCTGGCACGCGAGCGGAGAGGTCGCTGATGGGTACCCGCGTATCAGCTGAAGCGGCCGCCATCGCGCGTGAAGCCCAGATGCGCTCGGAGGCATCCGAGGCGGCTCGCATCGCCTATGTGACGCAGGCCCGCACGCTTCGCGAGCGCCGCGGCTCCTATATCAAGATGGTTATCATCTCCGCCCTTGTCGCGGTAATCTGTTCTCGTCTTCGTGGTACAGTTGGTGCGCTTGGGTTTTCGATTTCAACAGGCTTGGTAATCTGGGGTGTGGTCGATGCAGTCATGCTGACCAACCAGATCAAGGTACTCGACAAGCGCGCGATGGATATGATGCGCGCCCGCGACGCTGCCGCCAAGATCGCTGCCGAGGCACAAGAACTGTAACGACGCCGGATTCGATGGGAAGGTCTAGAGATGGCACAGGATATGCAGGACGCCGGTAACGTCTCCGCCGAGCTCGACGCCATGGTGTGTGACCTGATTGGCGCGTTCTTGGACGACCTTGCCGCCGGCGAGAATCCGGGCGTAGTTGTGGCGATCGAGGACGCTGCTTCCAACCGCTATCTGGCCGCGCTCGACGAGGATGGCGAGGAGGCGTGTCTCGAGGCCGCCACCAACTTTATCTCCGAGCACAAGATGGGTCTTAAGGACGAGGGCCTGGGCCGCATCGCCCGCTATGCCATCGGCTACACCGGCTGTGTCGAGATTGACGGTGGCTATCACGACGCTCTGCTCGTGAGCTTCTTTGAGACGACGCTCGAGAGCGGCTTTTCGGCATATGTGCTGTATGAGGACATGGGCGCCGGCGATGGTTTTATGTGGAGCGACCCTGAACCTGCAGGTGAGGAAACCCCTCTCATCTAAAATCGCTAAAATAAACGAGTTTTCGGTAAAAGGCTCAATATTCCCGCTGAGCGTTGTGTTGCTGGGCGGGCCGCATACGTGTGCCGTTTGTATATGGATAGAAGATAGGGGAACTACATGCGCGTAGACAATCTGAGGAACATCGCCATCATCGCCCACGTCGACCACGGCAAGACGACGATGGTCGATAAGCTCCTGCGTGCCACGGACGCCTTCCGTGCCAACCAGCAAGTCGAGGACCGCGTCCTGGACTCTAACGACCAGGAGCGCGAGCGCGGCATCACGATTCTCGCCAAGAACATCTCTATCGAGTACAAGGACGTCAAGATCAACGTCATCGACACCCCGGGCCACGCCGACTTTGGCGGCGAGGTCGAGCGCGTGCTGCGTATGGCCGACGGCGCCCTGCTGCTGGTCGATGCCTTTGAGGGTCCCATGCCCCAGACCCGCTTCGTGCTGCGTCACGCTATCGACACCGGCCTCAAGATCATGATCGTCATCAACAAGATCGATCGTCCAGGTGCCAACCCCGAGAAGGCCTACAACGACTGCCTGGACCTTATGGCCGACCTGGGCGCCACCGACGACCAGCTTGAGTTCGCCATGGAGCACGTGGTCTATGCCAGCGCCATGAATGGCTTTGCCCGCCTTGACCCCAACGACGGCAACATGGACATGTATCCGCTGCTCGATATGATCATCGACGACATGCCCGCGCCCGAGGTTGACGAGAATGCCCCGCTGGCCATGCAGTGCGTGACCATCGACCACTCCAACTTCGTTGGCCGCATCGGTATCGGTCGCGTGTACTCCGGCGCCATTCACCAGGGCGATCAGATTCTGGTCGTGAAGAACGACGGCTCCAGCGCCACCGCTACCGTCAAGCAGCTCTTTACCTTCGACTACCTGGGCCGCACCGAGTGCCAGGAAGTCGGCGCCGGCGATATCGCCGCCGTCGTGGGTATTGACCGCACCGATATCGGCGATGTCTACACCGACCCCGAGAACCCCGTCGAGCTCGAGCCCATCGAGATCGATCCGCCGACCCTGTCCATCGTCTTTGAGGCTTCGACCTCCCCGCTCGTCGGCCGTGACGGCGACATCGTGGGCGCCCGTCAGCTTAAGGAGCGCCTGTTCAACGAGGCCGAGAACAACGTGACCATGAAGATCGAGGAGCTCGAGGACAAGAGCGGCGTCGAGGTCTCTGGCCGCGGCATTCTGCACCTGTCCGTCCTGATGGAGTCCATGCGCCGCGAGGGCTTTGAGTTCCAGGTCGGTCGTCCCCGCGTTCTGTTTAAGAAGGACGAGAACGGTAACAAGCTGGAGCCTGTCGAGCAGGCCGTCGTCGAGTGCCCGGACGAGTACTCGGGCAAGGTCGTCGAGGTCTTCGGTACCTCCGGTGGCATCATGACGAGCGTGGACACCTCGGGCATCGTGACCCATCTTGAGTTCAAGATCCCGACCCGCGGCATCATGGGCCTTAAGAACCGCATCATGAACGTCACTCACGGCGAGGGCGTGTTCTACCACACCT
>USPT01000180.1 GCA_900556705.1 uncultured Collinsella sp. | reverse complement strand
CATGCTGCTGCTCGCAGTCACGCAGTTCACCACCAAGTTCAACGACTCCGAACTTTCGGTCTTCGATTGCACCAGCATGGGCACGCGCGGTCTGTTCTCGGCCTATATCGCCGCGTTCATCACCGTGTGGGTCTACAAATTCTGCGTCTCGCGCGATCTGACCATTAAGCTGCCCAAGGAGGTCCCGGGCGCCATCGCTCAGAACTTCCGCGACATCATCCCCTTTGGCGGCGCCGTCATCATCTGCGGCATCATCGATGTCGTCGTGCGTAACCTCATGGGCGTTCCGTTCTCTGAGCTGCTTATTAAACTGCTTTCCCCGCTCTTTACCGCTGCAGAAACCTATCCTGGCCTTATCCTTATCCAGGCAGCCACCGCGTTCTTCTGGTTCATCGGCGTCCACGGCCCCTCGATCGTCCAGCCGGGCATCGACCCCATCCGTCTTGCCAACCAGGCCGAAAACCTGCAGGTTCTGCTGGCAGGCGGTCACCCCGCCCACCCCCTCACCTTTAACATGTCGCTCGTGGGTGAGTTCGGCGGCACCGGCGCCACGTTCATCGTGCCGCTTCTGCTGATTCTCTTCATGAAGTCCAAGCAGCTCAAAGCCGTCGGTAAGGCCTCGATTGTTCCTGTTGCCTTCGCCGTCAACGAACCGCTGCTCTTTGGCGCGCCGATGATCCTTAACCCTTACATGCTCATCCCCTTTGTTGCCGCCGGCTGCGTCAACGTAAGCGTTGCCAAGTTCTTTATCGATAACGTGGGCATGAACGGCTTCTCCTTCGTGGTGCCTTGGGCTACCCCTGCCCCCATCGGCATCTTCATCACCACGAACTTCCAGCTTATCGCCCTGGTGTTTGTCGCAATCATCATCTTGCTGGACGCCATCATTTACCTGCCGTTCTTGAAGGCATACGATAAGCTGCTCTGCGACCAGGAGGCCGAGCGCGCCGCCGAGCTGGGTCTCGAGTCCAATGGTGCCGCTGCCATCGCCGCCAACGCCTCTGCGCCCGCTGTCGAGCAGACTACCGCTTCCGTCGAGACGACCGCCGCTGCCGCCGATAGCAAGCCTGTCGCCGATCAGCCCGAGCCCACCTCCGACGCATCCGCTAAGAAGGATGTCGACGGTCTGAAGGTCCTCGTCCTGTGCGCCGGCGCCGGCACCTCTGCCATGCTTGCCAACGCCATCAAGGAAGGTGCCGCGCAGACCGGAGAGAACATCGCTTCCTCCGCAGGCGCCTATGGCCAGCACACTGCCATCATGGATCAGTACGACGTTATCGTGCTTGCCCCGCAGGTTCGTAGCTACTACAACGACATGAAGGCCGACACTGATCGTCTGGGCATTAAGCTGCTCGCTCCCCGCGGCAAGGAATATATCGACCTTACTCGCGACCCCGCTGGCGCCATCAAGTGGCTCCGCGAGAACCTCGACTAGTTCCTCCCTCTGTTGGTGCCCGGATCCCCAGTTCGGGCACCTCTCCCTATTCGTATCCCACAGAAAGGATGACTCATGACCAACCCCATGCAGTTCCCCGACGGCTTTGTCTTTGGCGGCGCCACCGCTGCTTACCAGGTTGAGGGCGAGACCCGTACGCACGGCAAGGGCAAAGTGCCCTGGGACGATTTCCTGGCAGCCCAGGGTCGCTTCTCCCCCGATCCCGCAAGCGATTTCTACAACAAGTACCCGGTCGATATCGACCTGTGCCAGCGTTTTGGCATCAACGGTATCCGTGTCTCCATCGCTTGGAGCCGTATCTTCCCCAGTGGCACCGGCGAGATTAACCCCGAGGGTGTCGCTTTCTATCACGAGCTTTTCGCCACCTGCAACAAAGCTGGCGTTATCCCCTATGTCACGCTCGATCACTTTGATACGCCCGAGGCCTTTTACCAGAACGGCGGCGAGGGTTTCCTGACGCGCACGACGATTGACGCCTTTGTCGAGTACGCCAAGTTCTGCTTTGCCGAGTTCACCGAGGTCAAGCACTGGTTCACGTTTAACGAGATTCCCGCAACCGCCGAGGGCAGCTTTATCGTCGGCAACTGGCCACACGGCGAGAAGTATCGCCTGGACAAGGCTTTCCAGCTCATGCACAACATGATGGTGGCCCACGCCAAGGCCGTCGTCGCCTTCCATGAGGGCGGCTTTGAGGGCGAGATCGGCATTGTCCAGAACCTGGAGCCCAAGTATCCCCTCGATCCCAACAGCGCTGCCGACTGCGAGGCGGCTCGCATGGCCGACGTCATCAACAACCGCTGGGTACTCGACGCCACCTTCCGCGGCCACTATGCAGCCGATACCATGGAGGCTGCGACCAAGCTGGCCCATATCGCCGGCGGCGAGCTCGACGTCCGCGACGAGGACATCGCCGCGCTGACCGCCGCGCTCCCCTACAACGATTGCCTGGGCGTCAACACCTACAAGTGCCAGTTCCTGCGTGCCGCCGAGGGCGAAAACGACATCAACCACAATGGCACCGGCGACAAGGGCTCCTCGCGCTGGTTCCTCAAGGGCGTGGGCGAGTCATGCGTGCGCGAAGGCATACCCACCACCGATTGGGACTGGATCATCTATCCCGAGGGCCTCTACGACCTGCTGCTCCGCATTAAGAACGATTACCCCAACTACAAGAAGATCTACATCACCGAGAACGGCATGGGCTATAAGGACGACTTCGAGGACGGCTTTATCGATGACGCCCCTCGTATCGACTACATGCGTCAGCATCTCGCGTGGATCCTCAAGGCGATCGACGGCGGCGTGAACGTCGATGGTTACTTTGTGTGGTCGCTGCAGGACCAGTTCTCCTGGACCAACGGCTATAACAAGCGCTATGGCCTGTTCTACATCGACTTTGAGACCCAGAAGCGCTATCCCAAGGCGAGCGCGTACTGGTACAAGAACGTCGC
>USPT01000179.1 GCA_900556705.1 uncultured Collinsella sp. | reverse complement strand
GCGCGGCGGCATGCCAGCGACGCTTGAGGAGCTTCGCGATGCGACCGATGTAGTCTTGCGCGTCGTCTCGGATCGCCGACCACACCAAGATGTTGACCAGGCGAACAAACGGCGGGTACAGCGCGTCGCGTCGCTGATCAAGATCGTGGTCGGTAAAGATCGAACGGTCATGTTCAGCGACGGCGCGAATGACCGGATCCTCGGGCAGGTAGGTCTGGATGATCACCTCGCCGGGGCGATCACCACGACCGGCACGGCCGGCGACTTGCTCCAGCAGATCGTAGGCGCGCTCCCCCGCTCTAAAATCGGGGAGCTTTAACGCAAAGTCGGCATTGACCACGCCCACGAGCGTAACCTCGGGAAAGTCGAGACCCTTGGCGATCATCTGGGTACCTAGCAGCACCGCGCAATCGGCGGCATCGAACCGCTCGAGCAACTTTTTATGCGCGTCCTTTCCGCGCGTGGAATCGGCGTCCATGCGAATGATGGCGACGTCCTCGGGCAGCATCTGGTGCAGCGCGTCCTCAATCTGCTGCGTGCCCAGGCCCATTTTTGCCAGATAGCGGCTGCCGCATTTGGGGCAACGACTCGTGGGTGCCGGATAGGGCTGCACGCGCCAGGACGAACCGCAGGTGTGGCATTGCAGCGTGTGCGTGCGCTCGTGATACGTGAGCGCGGTGGAACAATGATTGCAGGTAGGGACGCAGCCGCACTCGCGGCACATCAAAAACGGCGCAAAACCGCGACGGTTGTGCAGCAGCACGGCCTTCTCGCGGCGCTCGACCACGCGTTCCAAGCCTTCCATCAGTGGTTTTGAGAACATGGAGCGGCTGCCGTGCGAAAACTCGCGGCGCAGGTCGGCAATGCGGACCGTGGGCAACACGGCGTGTCCCGGGCGCTCGGGCATCTCGACGCGTGTCCAGGTGGCACCGTTGTACGTGCCGCGGCGGCAGCGGTCGAGGGCCTCTGCAGAAGGCGTGGCCGAACCCAACACGAGTGGACAGCGATAGCGGCGCGCCATCTCGGCAGCGACCTCGCGAGCATGATAGCGCGGGCTGGAACCCTGCTTGTAGCTGGTCTCGTGCTCCTCGTCGATGATGATAAGGCCTAAGTCGCAGAGCGGACAAAAGAGCGCCGAGCGGGCGCCCACAACCACGCGCGCGGCACCGCTGGCGACCATGTCCCACTGGTCCAGGCGCTCGCCGGCAGAAAGGCGCGAGTGGAAGACCGCAACCGTCTCGCCAAAGCGCGAGCGGAAGCGGCCGACGGTTTGGGCCGTCAGCGAGATCTCGGGCACAAGCACGCAGGCCGAACGGCCGGCCGCCAGCACGCGTTCAATCGCCGAGAGGTAGACCTCAGTTTTGCCGGATCCGGTGACGCCATCGACAAGGACAACGTCGCCGTGAGCGTCAAGGCGGGCGCGCTCAATTTGCGCAAGCGCCTGCTGCTGGCCGTTCGTGAGCGCGACCGGGGCCTTGCCGCTTGCCGAGGACAGCGTGGTCTGCTCGCTGCAGCCACGCCAGGCGCGGCGCTCCTCCACCAGCACGACGCCGCGTTTTTCGAGCGCCTTGATGGTCGCCGACATGCTGTTGTAAAGCAGGTTGAGGTCGCGCGTCGTGACCGGGCCGCATTGGAGCGCCTCGATGAGCTGACGCTGGCGAACCGCGGTCTTGGGCGGCGTGTAGTCGAAACCCTCGGGCGTGCGCATGACCCAGCGATTTTGGATAGGCTTGACGGCGGGGCGCTCAACCGTCCACACGCCGTCATCGCCCTTGACCACGCGCGGACTTCCACCCGGGGGCAAGAACAAACGCAGGCACTCGGAAAGCGTCGCGACATACTCGCGGCTCATCCAGCGTGCGATACGGGCAGCCTCGACAGTAAAGAGCGGTTTGCTGAGGATAGCCTCGATGGGCTTGATGCGTGCGGGGTCGAGGGCGATGTTGCCTTGTAGGTCGCCCAGCTCAGGCGCAATGTCGACAATATAGCCCGCGGCGGCACGGTTACCAAAGTGGACCAGGACCGTTGATCCGATCTGCGCTTCGCTAGAAAGGGGTTGAGGAATGCCATAGGCAAACGGCTCGGACAGCGCACGCGTCGGGATGTCGAGAACCACGCTCGCATAGGCGGCGATGGGCTCAGGTGCAGGCTTAGGCTGAGCCGAGGCAGCGGCAGGCACTGGCTTCACCGGAACCTCCTCCGGTTCCGGCGAACCAAACAGCGACAGTTGCTCGGCCACGGATCCAGCACCTCCTATCCCATTCGTCTACAGAAACAAGAGCCCCGCTCGAGGTGAACGGGGCTCGGATACATACGTTTGCGCAGCGATTACAGCGCCATCGTGCGGGCGCGGTCGATGCGCGCCAGGCAGTCGTCGCGGCCGACGAGCGCCATGGTCTCGCCCAGCGGAGGGCTCACCATGTTGCCGCAAACGGCGACGCGCACGGCCTGGAACACCACGCGCTTCTTGAGGTCCATCTGCTCGGGCAGCGGCTCAAGCGCGGCGTCGATGTTCGCGGCGGTCCACTCGTCCACGCCCTCGAGCGCGCCCTTGGCGGCATCCAGAATGGCACCCATGCCCTCCTTGGCCAGGCCCTTGTTGACGGACTTCTCGTCATACTCGAGCGTCTCGGCCGTAGCGAAGATGGGAGCGGCGACGGTCACGGCGTCGGCCGGCATCTTGGTGCGCGGCTTAACGATGGCGGCAAGCGCGTCGATCCAATCCTCGCCGTACTCGACATTACCCTCGATGAGACCCGCCTCGTGCAGCTCGGGAACCATGATCTCGTCGGCAAACTGAGCATCGGACATGCCATTGATGTACTCGGCGTTGACCCAGTCGAGCTTCTTGGGGTCGAAGGTCGCCGGGTTCTTGGAGATGCGGTCGAGCGAGAACTTGCTGGCCAGGA
>USPT01000178.1 GCA_900556705.1 uncultured Collinsella sp. | reverse complement strand
TTTACCACGAGGAGCCCGTCTCCACGCTCGTCGGCGGCGACTTCGCGCTGTAGTCCAACGCGCATCGCATCATCTTTGATGCTTTTAAAGGGTCGGAAGCTCGCTTCCGGCCCTTTTTCTATCCCTCGCCAGCCTTCCCTGGACAATTAGTTCAGATACGTATTTTTTAAAGCCCCAAAGGGCCGTTCGGAGCCTTCTGAGCTCCCCGGCGGATGCCATGCCGCCCAAAGCTCATCATTTTCGAGTACAACCGCCGCATATTTACCCTCAAATCACCCTCGAAGGCCCTTAGAAACGCCTCGAATGCCCGTCGCCTTATACGTATCTGAACTAACTGTCCAGTAGCTATCGTCAACCTTCGCGGCAGAGCTCAATTTCCTGCAATCCCCTCAACCGATTCCACCGATTTCATAACACCCAGCCGTTCATGGCGCACAGCGCCCCGCTGAGCGAAAAGAACGGTATGGCGGTCGCATTCTGCCGCCAACTTAGTACGTTATAGCTATGACGACCGTGATTTCACATCTCTCCGCCCTCCGCGCAATTCGTCGCGCACGACGGGCGTACTCTGCCCTACCCTGGGACTCCGTTGATAGCGAACAGCAAGCACATGCCTTGGCTAGCTGCATTCCCAACAATGACGCGATAGACTTTGGCGCACTTTCGATACTCGACGCCTGGAATGAAGATGATTCCGAACTGCTTGATCTTCTCGTTTCAAGCGAAGACAACAGACGTCCCGACAAGCGACTTCTTCAGCATATTCTCTCCGCTTCGCTTCCTGAAGGTGCAATTATGCACATCGAGGCCGACATCTACGCAACGTCTCCTGCCATGACAGCCATGCTTTGTTCCAAAAATGAATCAGTCGCCAAAACCTTGATGCTTCTCATGGAACTGCTCGGAACCTACTCCCTTCCTCCCGGGGCAACATACCCCATTGCTTATGACGACATCTGGCCCAAGGGCGATGTCTACGAAGCGATGGACGACCTCGATTGCCGGGACGACCAGTCGGCGACCGAACAGCAGAACGAAACCCGCTATGAACAAGCGCACTACAAATGCGAGCCCGCCACGACCATCGAAGAGCTCGAGGCGATCGCACGGTTCGCCAAAAGTAGCTCATACGCCTCGTTTCGCACGGCAGTCAAACTCGCCCGAGCTGGATCCGCATCCCCAGCCGAATCCCTAATGTTTGCCGTTCTCGGAGCGCCCATGCGCTTTGGCGGATTCGGATGTTGCAGCCTGCCCATGGGAGGCCTGCTACTCAACTATCGAATCGACTTCGACACTCTTGCGGTCAACATGTCTTCCGGCATCCCTTACGCCATCTGCGACCTATATTGCCCGGCCACCGGAGTCGACAACGAATACAACGGAATTGGGCATGAGCTTCAAAACGCTCGCATCCACGATGGCAATCGAAATAATGGACTCAAGGCAATGGGCATCCACGTCCTGGTTATCAATCGCGACCAAATGAAAGACCTTGTTGCACTCGAAGCCTTCGCCCAAACGATGCATCGACTCGCGGGAGTCCGATTCCGATACCGTATCAAGGGCTATCGCAAGCGTCAGGCCGCTTGGCTCAACGCTCTGCGGGCCGGAATCGGCCTTGCGCCGGTCTAAACGGCGAATCACCCGTGCACCGTCGAACAGGGCTGGACAGTTAGTTCAAATACGTATAAATGGACACATTGAATTAGGCTGTTTTGCAGTTATCTCTATACCATTCGCCCGATTTGAAGGCAGGGTAGACTTCAAAACAGCGTCATATGGACTAACTAAAGCTCCAAAACAACGTATCGGCATTGAATTGAGCAATTCGAGTCCTCAGAACTTATACGTATCTGAACTAACTGTCCACCTCGGATTTTGACGGCCGTCCAAACGCCCCCAAACAACCTCAATTGCCCTCCATTTGACAGCGGCAACAGGGTCGCTCACCATAGCAGGCGACAAATCAACGAAAGGATGAACATGGCAGCTGCACAGCCGCTTAAGATTCGCATGGTTGCCGGACTTGGCAACCCCGGCGATGAGTATGCCGAGACCCGCCACAACGCCGGCTTTAAGGCAATCGACGAGCTGGCCCGTCAGGCCGGCGTCACGTACTGGAAAAACCAGGCAGGCGCCGAGGTCGCGCTCATTAATATCAACGATGCCGAGGAAGAGAACGGTAAGCGCCAGATCGTGCTGGTCAAGCCGCAGTCGTATATGAATACCTCGGGTGGCCCCATCTCCAAGCTCTGCCGCGAGTACAAAATCAAGGCCGAGGAGCTACTCGTGATTCACGACGAGCTCGACATTCCCGCCGGCGACGTACGTGTTAAGGTGGGCGGCGGCCACGCCGGCCACAACGGCCTGCGCTCCATCATCGACAAGATGGGCAGCCGCGACTTCAGCCGCATCCGCACCGGTATCGGCAACCCTCCCGGCAAGATGGCCGTGGCAGACTACGTGCTCAAGCAGCTGCGCGCCCGCGAGGCCGAGGACTTCCAGGACACCTGCGCCCGCGCCGCAGATGCCGCCGGTCTGGCCATCGTCCACGGCGTAATCTACGCCCGCGATCACGTAAACGGCGCCGCTTCCGCCAACGGGAAGCACTAAAACCTACCATTTAGGGACAGGTTTATTTTGGCAGCTTTTATCTGCGGAAACGCCGCAGTCGATACATCGCAATAAACATGCTGCCACCATACATGCATAACGCCCCAAAGGGGGCCGGCCTCAACGAAGCGCGAGGCCGGCCCCCTTTGCCGTTTTGCCTGATAAAACCGACCAAAATAAACCTGTCCCTTTTTGGCAGGTCACTTTTCCCGCCTGCCAAAGATACACGTAAGCGACATTGCCATGAGGGTATAATTTGCACCGTATGTCTGCACAACGCCTGTGCGCGTACGGTT
>USPT01000177.1 GCA_900556705.1 uncultured Collinsella sp. | reverse complement strand
TGCTCAAGGGCATGGGCGCTACGATCGATGTTCTCGACGAGCACACGCTCGAGATTGATACCTCTCAGGTCGATTCTTGGGAGGCCCCCTACGAGCTCGTTGCCAAGATGCGTGCTTCCACCGCCGTCATGGGACCCCTGCTGGGCCGCTTCCATCGCGCCAAAATTGCCATGCCGGGCGGCTGCAACCTGGGTGCTCGCAAGATCGATATGCACATTCTTGGTCTTGAGGCCCTGGGCGTTGAGTTCGATACCGCCCACGGTTACATCAACGCTAATGCGCCCCAAGGTCTGCGCGGTACCACCGTCACGCTCGAGTTCGCCAGCGTCGGTGCGACCGAGAACCTCATCATGGCATCCGTGCGCGCGCAGGGCACCACGGTTATCGACAATGCCGCCCGCGAGCCCGAGATCGTCGATCTCGCCAACATGCTCAACGAGATGGGCGCTAAGATTGTCGGCGCCGGCACGCCTGTCGTGACCATCGAGGGCGTGGAAGAGTTGCATCCTGTTACCCATCGCGTAGTGGGCGACCGAATCGAGGCCGGTACCTTTATCGTTGCCGGTGCGTTGATGGCCGACGATCGCGGTATCGATGTCACGGGCTTTTGCCCCATTCACTTGGGCATGGTGCTCAAGAAGATGGAGCTCATGGGTATCGACTGCGAGCGCGTCGAGGATGGCGTCCATGTGAACCGTGCCGAGCGTATCAAGCCGGTCGACATCCAGACGCTTCCGTTCCCCGGCTTCCCGACGGACATGCAGGCACAGATTATGGTACTCTCCGCCCTTGCCGACGGCAGTTCCGTTATTACCGAGAACATCTTCGAGAATCGCTTTATGTTTGCCTCTGAGCTGGTGCGCATGGGTGCCGACATTCGTATCGAGAGCCATCATGCCATGATTCATGGCGTCAAGGGCTTCTCGGGTGCACAGGTTACCTCGCCCGATCTGCGTGGCGGAGCGGCCCTCGTCGTAGCGGGCTTGATCGCCGACGGGACGACCGAGGTTTCGGCCATCCATCACATCAAGCGCGGCTACGAGCAGTTTGTCGAAAAGCTGCAGGCGCTCGGCGCGCATGTCGAGCATGCTTCCGTCCCCGATCCCGTCATCTACTAATACAGGTTGCCTATGTTTAATAAAAAGCCCCTCGCGGATACCACCGCCCGAAGACCCTCAACTGGTGCGCAGGCCAAGATCTATAGTCGCGATAACGTGGCTCGCTATTCCGAGCGCGCTCGTCAACGTCGTCGTAGCCACACGATTCGTCACGTCGCGCTCATTGTCGTGCTTGGTGTGCTGCTGAGTGCCACTACCGCTGCCGGCCTGTGGTTTGCCACCATTATGGGCAAGCTCGGCGATTCTAATGTCATTACCGATAATCTGCGTCGGGTTCTGGTTGACACCGATGAGGCAAAGGATCCGTTCTACGTGCTGCTTCTTGGCACCGACGGCCGTCCGGGCGAGGATACGTATCGTGCCGACTCGATTATCCTGGCACGCATCGACCCCACGCAAAAGCAGGCGACGCTCATTTCCGTTCCGCGCGACACCAAGGTCGAGTACAAGGGCGAGACCATGAAGATCAACGCCTGCCATACCGTTGGCGGCGCCGAGGCCATGGTCGAGGCGGTCAACGAGCTGTGCGGTGTTCAGATTTCCCACTATGCCGAGGTCAGCTTCGACGGTATGCAGGCGCTGATTGATTCGGTTGGCGGTATCGACATTAACGCAACCGATGATGTTGACGACCCCGAGCACCTGGATATTAAGATTACCGCTGGCCAGCAGCATATGGACGGTGCCACCGCCCTTACCTATGCCCGCTGCCGCTACACCTATGCCGACGGCGATTACACGCGTATGCGCCACCAGCGTCAGGTGCTTGGCGCCCTTGCCAACCAGATTCTCAATAACTTCGATGCCACGAAGATTTTTGGCCTGGTTAATTCGCTGTCCGATATGCTCGTAACCGATATGAGCGTTCAAGATATCGTGGCTACGGTCAACGCCATGCGCGGTATGGATGTCGACGGTATCTACTCGGCCAACCTGCCCTCGTACGCCGACGACAGCACCATGATCGACGGTGTGAGCTACGTCTTTGTCTACGAGGACGAGCTCAAGGAAATGATGGAGCGCGTCGATGCCGGCAAGGATCCCAAGGGTCCCAACACCATGGGTCTTTCCGACGGTTCCAGTTCTACGATCGGCGACCTGAACAACAACACGTCTGACGACTACGCAAACGGTACCGCAACCTCATCGGTCAGCTCTGACGATTCCGATGACTCAAGCGATTCGAGCGATTCGGACTACTACGAAGAGCCCACCGGCGACGGCAACGGCTACGAAGCCAACTACTAGAGTTACGCGGTTTTACCAAACCGCGTAACCAGTCGACGCTGCAAACCCGCCCGAGCGGCAATCTGCCTTTCAACTTCGGCGGCATGATCAAAAGATCAATGCCACCTCGTTTCAAGGCACCTTGCTCGCTCTGGCGGGTTTTCGCTGTCCGCGCCAAAACATCGGCGTTGCCGGAACACTTGGCGCTTGGGGACGTTCCTTTTGTACCGGCAGTTTGGGACACTCCTTGCTTCAAGAGGCTGGCGTGCGTCAACCTATTCTCGTTGCAGTAAAAAAATCGCCCCGTTCTTGGTTGAGGACGGGGCGATTCGTCTTTTGGACTTGTGCGGCCAGGCTTATGCAAAGCGGGCGACGAGCTCCTGGAGCACGTCGGTCATCTTGACGAGCGAACTGACCGGGACGAACTCGTTGACGCCGTGGTAGCAATAGCCGCCGGTGGAAAGGTTGGGGCAGGGCAGACCGCGGAACGACAGCTGCGCGCCGTCGGTGCCGCCGCGAATCGGCAGCACTTGGGGCTCAACGCCGCAGGCAAGGTAGGCTTCCTTGGCAACATCAATAAGCT
>USPT01000176.1 GCA_900556705.1 uncultured Collinsella sp. | reverse complement strand
TGCGAAGGGCATCCGCGCGATCGGCGCAGATGCCCTGTGAAATCAGTTCGTCATCAAGACGCACACGTTTCATGAATGCCATCAACCATTCGTATCCGGAGATGCGGCCTAGCTATCCTGGGATTCGTTTGCCGCATCCTCATCGTATTCCTGCTCGAGCTTGTCGGCCTCTCGCGGCGTAAGCTCAAACTTGTCGACCATATCGACCGCGCGGGAACCCAACTCAATCGCTTCGTCAAACAAATCGAGTGAACGCTCCAAGGAGGTATCCTTGGAGCGAACGGTAGCGATGATCTGGTCCAGACGGTCCGAGATCTCGTCAAAGTTGCGGACAGAACCCTCTGGCATGACTACTCCTCGACGGAGTCGGCCTCGACGGCCCCAGCAGCGTCCGCGTCCTCGGCAAGTACACCGGCAGCAGCCTGAGCAGCAGCGACCTTGGCGGCTGCCTCGGCAGCCTGCGCCTCCTCGCGAGCGCGATCCTCGGCCAGCAGCTCTTGGTACAGGTCCTCGCCCGGCAGTTCCTCGCTGCGAGCGATCTTGCCCAGCACGCCGTTGACAAACGATGCGGACTGGTCGGTACCATAAGCCTTGGCAAGCTCAACGGCCTCGTTGATGACGATGGCGTCCGAGGCCTCTTCGTCGGTAAGGAAGCGCATCTCGTAGACGGCGATACGCAGCAGGTTGCGGTCGGCACCGGGCATGCGCATAAGATCCCAGTTCTTGGCGACGGCTCGCAGGGCACAATCGATGCGATCGATGTGCTCGTAGGCACCGCGGCAAAGCTCCAGTGCATAGGGGTCGAGGGGACCCTTCGAGATCAGGAAATCGCCCTCGAGGACGCGCTCGAGCGGACTGTCCGTGGCCTCGGCCTGGAACAGCAGCTGCAGCGCCTGACTGCGGGCAAGCGTGCGCCCGCGATAAACCTTAAGGCTCAAAGGTTACTCCTTGGGGAAAACGAGGCCGTCAATGCAAACGTCAACGCGCTCGACCTCAACGCCCACCTGAGCATCGATGGCAGCGACCACGGCGGCGCGAACGGCCTCGGCGAGCTTCTTGAACGGATAGCCAAAGAACACCACGACACGCACGGTGAGTGCGAGCTTGTCGCCGATGACCTCGGCCTCGACCGCCGGCTCGGAAGCCGGGGCCTTGGACGAGAGCATCATGGAGACAAGGTTGGTGGCAAGGTCCTTGACGCCAACGGAGGCGATGCCCTCGACATCCGACACGGCGCGCGAAACGATGGCGGTCAGAACATCGGGCGAAATGCCGATGCCGTCAATCTTGATTTCCTGGGGCATGAGTCCTCCTATAAGAGTTGGTTGCTAGACGCGGGAGACGAACTTGCCGTCGCGGGTGTCAACCTTGATGGCCTCGCCCTCGTTGAGGTACATGGGGACCTGGATGACAGCGCCGGTGTCGATCGTGGCCGGCTTGGTGGAACCCTGGACGGTGTCGCCCTTAAAGCCCGGGTCGGTCTGGACGATGGTGGTCTCGATGAACATCGGCGGGGTCACGCCCATGAGCTCATCGTCGGCGAAGAGCAGCTGGCAAATGTCGTTCTCGCGCAGCCACTTGGAGTTCTCGCCCACCATGTCCTCGGGAACGGGAACCTGCTCATAGGTCTCGTTGTCCATGAAGATGTAGTCGGCGCCATCGTTGTAGAGGTACTGGAACTCACGGGTGGTGAGCATGACGCTCTCGAACTTGGTGCCGGCGTTGCAGGTGTTCTCGACGACACGGCCGCTCTTGATGTCGCGGGTCTTGTAGCGCACAAACGCGCCGCCCTTGCCCGGCTTGACATGCTGGAACTCGACGATGGTGTAGACCTTGTCCTTAATGCGGAGACCGAGGCCGTTCTTGAAGTCGGCGGTAGAAATGGTAGGCATAGCGACCTTTCTTGTTATGGGCAGGACGCACAAGCGTCCAAATTACATACGACCGAAATTATACACTTGCAGACGGCGCCTGCAGCGAGCGCATAAAAAGAGAACGCGGGGCGCCCGAAGTGCTCCGGACGCCCCGCCCCAAAAATCTATCGAAATGGGCTAGCAATCGATGATGTGCAGGTCGTGCGGGGTCTTAGTGAAGGGCTCGTAGCCGTTCTCGGTGACCACGCCGTAGTCCTCCAGGCGCACGCCGCCCACACCGGGCAGATACACGCCGGGCTCCATGGTGATAACCGAGCCGACCTCGATGGTGTTCTTGCTGCGGTTGAAGTTGGGCAGCTCGTGGATGTCGATGCCCACGCCGTGGCCCAGACCATGGTTGTAGTAATCGCCATAACCGGCATCGCCGATGATCTTCTTGGAAAGCTTAAAAATGTCGTTGCCCTCGACGCCCGGATGGATGGCAGCGACGCACTCCTCGTGCGTACGGCGCACGAGCGCGTACAGGTCAAGCTGCTCCTGGGTAGGCTCGCCCATCACGACGGTGCGCGTCATGTCGGAGCGGTAATCGCAGTAGCCCGCGCCGTAATCCATAAGAACGAAATCGCCCTTCTCGATCACGCGGTCGCTCGGCACGGCATGCGGGTTGGCGGTGTTGGGACCGCTCGCCACGATGGAGCCGAAGGCCAGGCTGTCGGCGCCGTTGGCGAACATAAAGTTCTCGAGCTCGTTGCGAACCTGCTTCTCGGTCATACCAGGCTTAATAAAGCCGAGCATATGCTGGAAGGCGGCGTCGGTGATCGACTGTGCGTGGCGCATAAGCTCGATCTCCTCGGCATCCTTGATGGCGCGCATCTTGCGAATGTCGTCGTGCATCAGCGGCAGCATGCAGGCAACGGAGCGATCCTCCAGGCCGCGCTGAATACCCTGGTAGAAGTTAATCTGCATATCGTCCTCGACAGCACAGACACGGCACTTGTTAGCCGCAATCTTGCCGGCGACCCAGCCGGGGATGGTGCCCTCGTCCATGTCGTAGAC
>USPT01000175.1 GCA_900556705.1 uncultured Collinsella sp. | reverse complement strand
CCACCATCGAGGCGGTCAAGGAGCACATGAAAAAGCATGCCGAGTTCTTGCGCCCACGCTTTGAGGCCGTCGAGCGCAAGCTCACCGAGGGTTTGGGCGACACGGGCTGCGCCACTTGGACGCATCCCCGCGGCGGCTACTTTGTGAGCTTTGATGGTCCCGAGGGCTCGGCCCAAAAGGTCGCAGCGCTTTGTGCCGACCTGGGCGTCAAGCTCACGCCGGCTGGTGCTACCTGGCCTTATGGCAAGGATCCGCGCGACACCAACATCCGCATCGCGCCGAGCTATCCCACGGTCGAGGACCTGGAGGCAGCACTCGACGTACTGGTGCTGGCCGTCAAGCTCGTCGCTGCCGAGCTCGCTCGTGCCGAGCGCGCCTAACGCCTAGGGCCCCGCAAGTCCGCGCCCAGTACTATCCGCATTTTCGATACGTAAAGGAGCGTATACATGGATTTGGGTATTTCCACCAACCCCACACCGGAGATCTACACCATTAAGGTGACCGGCGAGATCGATATCTCTAACGCCGATAGCCTGCGCAATGCCATTGACCTGGCGCTCGAGCAGCCCACTGAGGCCGTTGAGCTCGATTTTGCCCAGGTGAGCTACATCGATTCGACGGGCATTGGCGTGCTCGTGGGCGCCGCGCACCACGCGGTCGACCACGGCAAGCGCTTTAGCTGCACCAATGTGCAGCCCCCGGTGATGCGCGTGGTCCAGCTGTTGGGTGTCGACCAGGAGATTTCGATCACCGCTGCATAATCTTTGCCCCCAAAAGGGCGTGCCGTTTGGCATATGTTTGTGATGCGCTCGGACGTTTTGGCGTCCGGGCGCTATACTTGACCGAATGAATAGACGAGTTCCGGCCGAATGGCGCGGTGCGGGCTCGACTCACATCGAGCCTTGGAGGTATGTGTGTTTGGTATTGGAGAGGGTGAGCTCGCGATCATCGTGGTCTTCGGCTTTTTGCTGTTTGGCCCGGATAAGCTCCCGCAGATGGGCCGCACAATCGGCCGTGCCATCCGTCAGTTCCGCGAGACGCAGGAAAAGATGACGGCCGTTGTTCAGTCCGAGATTATCGATCCGGTGAGTGAGGCCGCTTCGGCACCGGTCAAGCCCAAGAAGACTGCCGTCGATGACGATTCCGATGCGGACAAGGATGCCGCCGAGACGGCAGCGCCCGCCAAGAAGGAGACCTTTGCCGAGCGTCGCGCCCGTCTTGCTGCCGAGAAGGCCGCGAGCGAGGCTGCCGCCGAGGGCGAGGGTGCTGCTGAGGAGTCCGAGGCCGAGCCTGCCGCTGCCGCCGAGCCCGAGCCTGCTGCAGAGCCGGAGCCCGAGCCCGAGCCGGCAGAGCCCACGACGGCTGACCTCTACGCCCGTCGTCCCCGCAAGCGCAAGGCCGTCGTCGACCAGCTCGCTCGCGAGCTCGAGGCCGAGGACGACGCCGCTGCCGCCGACGCCCCGAAGGGAGGCGATGAGTAATGCCTATCGGACCTGCGCGCATGCCGCTCTTCGATCACCTGGGAGAGCTCCGTCGCCGCCTGACCATCGTGGTCGTGTCGGTGTTTGCCGCCGCCATCGTGCTGTATTTCGCCACGCCCGTGGTGCTCGACATCTTGGAAGACCCCATCCGCTCCTTTGTGCCGGACGGTAAGTTCTACATCACCACTACGCTCGGCGGCTTTGGCTTGCGCTTCTCGCTGGCCATCAAGATGGCCGTGGTCATGTGCACGCCCATGATCATCTGGCAGATTCTGGCATTTTTCCTGCCGGCACTGCGTCCCAACGAGCGCAAATGGGTCGTGCCCACGGTGCTCGCCTCGACGGTGCTGTTCTTCCTGGGCGCCATCTTCTGCTATTTCATCATCATCCCGGCGGGCTTTGAGTGGCTTATCGGCGAGACCTCGGCCGTCGCCACGGCGCTGCCCGACCTGGAGAACTACGTCAACATGGAGCTGCTCTTTATGATCGGCTTTGGCGTGGCGTTTGAGCTGCCGCTCATCATCTTCTACCTGTCCGTCTTCCACATCGTGTCCTACGCGGCCTTCCGCGGCGCCTGGCGCTACGTGTACGTGGGCCTGCTTGTGGGCTCGGCTGTGATTACGCCCGACGGCTCGCCCGTTACGCTGGGCCTCATGTATGGTGCCCTGCTCTCGCTCTACGAGATTTCGCTCGCCATTGCCCGCGTGGTCATTACCGCGCGCGAGGGCAAGGAGGGCTTGTTTGTGAGCCGTCTGGACCTGTTCTCGGACGATGAGGACGACGAGGAGTAAATCGGTATGCACGAGGTTGGCATTGTCAACGGCATACTCGATACAGTGATTCGCGCGGCGCGTGGGGCGGGGGCCTCGCGCGCCGTTTTGGTAACGCTGCGTATCGGGGATATGACCGAAGTTGTGCGCGAGGCGCTCGACTTTGCGTGGGAGACATTTCGCGATGAGGACCCGCTCACGCGAGGCTGCGAGCTTGCCGTGGAGGAAGTCCATCCACAAAGCGAGTGTCTGGACTGCGGGGAGGTCTTTGAGCACGATCGCTTCCATTGCCGCTGTCCCCAATGTGGCGGCGCCAACGTGCGTCTGCTGCACGGCCGCGAGCTCGACATCGCAAGTATCGAAATCGAAACCCCCGACGATTAGCCCATCAGCCACCTGGGGACGGGGTATAAAGGGGCCAAAGTAAGGAGTGCCGAGTATGGCCGAGAAAACGATTGATATCGCGTCGCCGATTCTGTCGCGCAACGAGCGCCTGGCAGATCAGTTGCGTCAGCGATTTAAAGAGACAAACACCTATGTGATCAACGTCTTGTCGAGCCCCGGTTCGGGCAAGACCACCACGATCCTGGGCACCAACGAGCGCCTGCGCGACAAGGCCGGCCTGCGCTGTGCCGTCATCGAGGGCGATATCGCCTCGGATGTCGACGCCATCACCATGA
>USPT01000174.1 GCA_900556705.1 uncultured Collinsella sp. | reverse complement strand
AGGCCAGGCGCTGCGGGTCGTAGATCTTGTCCCAGCTGGTGTCTTCCATCAGCAGGTCCATGGCGGGCTTAAACGGCTTAAGCTCGGGCATCTGCTCAAACATCCACGGGAACATGGCCTCGCCGGTAAACATGAGCGGGCGTGCGAGCGTGTCGAACTCGGCGCGGTGCGCCTTCTCTTCAGCCGCGGCCCAGCCAATGGGCATAGTGTCGCCGTCGGCGTAGATAAACTCCTGCAGCGTCCAGTACAGCGGGTTTGTACGCGTGTTGGTGCGCTCGAAGGCGCGCATCAAAAAGCTGTCGGATACCGAAGTTCCGCAGTTCAGCGTGCCGTCGCCGTCAACAAACGCGTGATCGATAATCCAATGCATGCGCTCAAAGCTCGGCTTCATGCCAAAGTCGTTGCCCATGAGCTGTAGACGCTCGACCGTCATCGGCGAGCCGTCGGGCAGCACGGGCTTCTGTGCCTCGAGCGCATCGGCCAGGGCTGCCACGCGCTCGACGTCGGCGGGGTAGCGGTCGTAATACTGCTGCGTCTTGGCGGCCATGCGCGGGAAGGTGTGCGCGTAGACCTCGCTGGCGCTCGCCGGCACGTGGGGGATGCCGCCGCAGGTAAAGCTCGCCGCCACGCCCTCGGGGAAGAGCGACAGATAACTCAACGTCAAAAAGCCGCCGTAGCTCTGGCCGAGCGTGACCCAGGGCTTGCCGCCAAAGCCCACCAGACGCAGGTACTCAAAATCGCGCACGATGGAGCTGGCGAGGTGGCGCTTGAGGAAGTCGGCCTGCGAGCGTGCTGTATCGGCGCCGGCGGCCGTTGCGCGATCACCCAGTGCCTTGATCGTGCGTCCGTTCACGCAGCTACTGCGTCCGGTGCCGCGCTGGTCGGGAAGGACCACGCGGAAGTGCTTGACGGCCTCCTCGATCCAGCCGTCGCTTGTAGGCGACAGCGGACGCGGGCTCTCGCCGCCGGGGCCGCCCTGCAAAAACAGGAGCAGCGGCAGATCGTCGTTGATGCGGTCGGGCGCGCAAACCACGCGGTAGAAGAGCTTGATGCTCTCGGGCGCGCCGGCGATTGGTGCCGGCATAGCGCCGCGGCGCATGGTGCTGCCGACGGCCAGGAGCATCGGCTCCAGGCCGCGCCAGTCAAGGGGGACGTCGATGCTGTGGTCCTCGACGTAAAGGCCGGGGACGTGGTACGAAGTGATGAGGGCCATGTGAGTCTTCCGTTCGTTGCGGTGTTTCGGGTTGACCAATTCTACCGCCGCGGGCGAGGCCATGCGCAAATCGGCTACCATTGTTGCAAACTTCTAGGAGAAAGGGCCGCCCATGTCGGTCGATATAGCCACGTACGTCCACGATCTTGCCGTTGCCGCCAAGGCAGCGTCGGCCTCGCTTGCCACGGCGAGCGATGAGCAGCGTCAGGAGGCCGTGCGCGCCATGGCCGCGGCGCTGCACGATGGCGTCGATTCCATCGTTGCCGCCAACGAGCTCGATATGTCCGCCGCGCGCGATGCGGGTACCTCGGCCGGACTGCTCGATCGCCTGCTGCTGACGCCCGAGCGCGTCGAGGGCATGGCCGCCGGCCTGGAAAAGCTCGCCGAGCTGCCCGATCCCGTGGGCCGCGTGCTCGACCACCGCGTGCTTGCAAGCGGCGTGGACCTGACCCGCGTGAGTGTGCCGCTGGGCCTGGTCGCTATGGTCTACGAGGCGCGCCCCAACGTGACGGCCGACGCCGCAGGCATCTGCATCCGTACCGGCAACGCCTGCATTCTGCGCGGCGGCTCGCTGGCCTATCACTCGTGTGCCATGATCGCCGAGCTTCTGGCCGATGCGCTCGAGGCCAAGGGCTTCCCGCGCGAGGCCGTGTCGATGATCGAGTCCACCGACCGCGAGGCCACCGGCGAGCTCATGAAGCTCCGCGGTATTGTCGACGTACTCATTCCGCGCGGCGGTGCAGGCCTGATCCAGCGCTGCGTGCGCGAGTCGCTTGTGCCGGTGATCGAGACGGGCACGGGCAACTGCCACATCTACGTGCATGAATCCGCCGACTTTGATAAGGCGCTCAACATTATCGTTAATGCCAAGACCCAGCGCGTAGGCGTGTGCAATGCCGCCGAGTCGCTGCTGGTCGACCGTGCTGTGGCCGATGCGTTTTTGCCCGCGGTCGTGACCGTGCTGCATGACCACGGCGTGCTGATTCACGGCGACGAGGCAACCTGCGCCGCATGCGCCGATGCCGGGCTTGTGGAGGGCGATGACTACGTCGCCGCGACTGAGGAGGACTGGGGTCGCGAGTACCTGGCGCTCGAGATGAGCGTGAAGGTCGTGGCAAACGAGGACGAGGCCATCGCACACATCAACCGCTACGGCACGATGCACTCCGAGGCCATCGTTGCCGAGGACACGGATGCTTGCGAGCGCTTCCTGGATGCGGTCGATGCCTCGGCCGTGTACGCCAACGCCAGCACGCGCTTCACCGACGGCGGCGAGTTTGGCCTGGGCGCCGAGATCGGCATCTCGACCCAAAAGCTCCACGCCCGTGGCCCCTTTGCCGCCGAGGCCCTCACCACCTACAAATACAAGCTCCGCGGCACCGGCCAGGTCCGTCCCTAACGCCCGCGCAAACAAAAACCACCACAAAGGTGCCTGTCCCCTTTGTGGTGGTTTTAGGTGGCGTTGACGGTTAGGCCTGGAAGGTATCTCGGTCGGGGGCGAAGGACTGCATGGCCGCGATGGTGCGGTCAAAGAGCTCGGGGAGCTCCCAGCCCAACATCTCGGCGCCCTGCGAAATCACGTCGCGCGAGCAGCCGGCGGCAAAGCGTTTGTCCTTGAACTTCTTCTTGAGCGACTTAGTCGTAAAGTCCATAACGCTCTTGCTCGGGCGCATGATGACGGCAGCGCCGATCAGGCCGGTGAGCTCATCGCAGGCAAACAGGATCTTTTCCATCTGCA
>USPT01000173.1 GCA_900556705.1 uncultured Collinsella sp. | reverse complement strand
ATCCTCACTCGGCATCTCTCCTTTCTTGATTGCGGTCGATAATTTCGTTGGCACGTCTAAGAAGGCGCACCATCTCTTGGGTATCTGTTTCGCCAAGCTGCTCGAGGAAGGCCGCGGTGCGGTCCTCGAATTCCCGACGTTTGATTTCGATAACCTGGAATCCTTTGTCGGTCACCGTGACGTGTACGCGACGACGGTCGGTCTTTGAGTGCTCGCGCTCGACCCAGCCCTTGGCCTCGAGGGCGCGCAGGATATTGGCGATGCGGGCGCTCGAGACCCAGGCGCGATCAGCGAGTTCGCTCGGCGTGAGCGAGCCGCCGGCGCGCATGAGGGCGCGCATGACGGCCATCTCGCCACCCAGAGCCTGGTCGGCAAAGCGCGAAACGCGCTGGTGCATGCTGCCAAACTCGGTAAAGAGCTGACGCCCAAGCTCATGGAAATCGGTATCTTCCACCGAAAACCCCTAACACTAGAAACTATTTTCGGTGGAAGATGATACCACCGCTCAACCATCCCATTCGGTGGATTTCTAGGCATGTCCCAAAAATCTACTTGGCCGCTAGGCAATATTAAGAGCTTATAAAGACTTAAAATCATTCAATTGCTGAAGCGTTTCAAAGAACTATCATGCCCGCGGTTAGGCGAGGGGTTGTCACCACCATGACGACTGGGACTCATATAAGCGCCACGTGCGATGCTCCAACTTCCCGCAAGGAGACACCTTACATAAGGGGGAATGGAGTCATGGCATTTGACTTCACGGGCAAGACCGCGATTGTCACGGGCGGCACTCAGGGCATTGGCCTCGAGATCGCCAAGGGCATCGTCGCGGGCGGCGGACATGTCGCGCTCATCGCAAGGAACGCTGCTAAGGGCGAGGCCGCTGTGGCCGAGCTTGGCGAGGGCAACAAGTTCTATCAGCTCGATGTCGCCGATGCGCCCAAGGCGCGCGAGACCGTCGAGCAGATTTTTACGGACCTGCCGCAAACCAACATCCTGATCAACTGCGCTGGCGTCATCAGCACCAAGAAGTTTGACGAGATCGATGACACCGAGTGGCGTCGCACCATCGACATCAACCTCAACGGTACCTTCACTATGATGAACGCCGTGTACCCGCACTTTAAGGCGGCCCATGCCGGCACTATCGTCAACGTGAGCTCTGTTGCGGGCAAGATCGGCGGCGGCCTGCTCGGCACCGCTGCCTACGCTAGCTCCAAGGCCGGTGTTAACGGTCTAACCAAGGCAGTCGCCAAGGAAGGCGGCAAGTTCGGCGTTCGCTGCAACGCCGTGTGCCCGTCGCTCACGTTGACCGATATGACCTCGATTCTCTCTGACGAGAACTCTCAGCGCATCATCAACGGTATCCCTCTGGGCCGCGCCGCCCAGGCCAGCGAGCCTGCGCAGATGGTGCTGTTCTTCGCTTCCGACCTCGCCAGCTTCGTGAACGGCGAGATCGGTGACTGCGACGGCGGCATCGTCCTGGACGGGTAATACCCCGCGATGATTATTCGGCGACGGCTCCTGCGACTCGGGACCGTCGCCTTCTTTCTGACATAGGCGCGTGCGGCTACGATTCGCATGCATCCAAAGGAGATATATATGAGTGAATCGACTGCGGTGGAGGCGCCGGCGGCAAAGGAGCCGTTCTTTAAGATGTCCTCCATCCCGGGTGCCAATATTTTGGTGCCGCTTTTGCTGGGCTGCCTGCTCAACACGCTATTCCCCGACCTGTTCAAAACGCTCGGCAGCTTTACGCTTGGCATGACCCAGCAGGGCGCGGGCCCGCTCGTGGGCGCTTTTTTGCTCATCGTCGGTACGACGATTTCGTTTAAGAGCGCTCCTGCCGCCGCTGCCCGCGGTGCCATTATCATCGCCGTCAAGCAGATCGTGGTCGTTGCCGTGTCGCTGCTCATTCTTTATGTGTTCAACGACAACCTGTTTGGCATCTCTGCCATGGTGATGCTGGCGGCTTGCACCGGCGCCAACAACGCTATGTACGCTGGCCTGATGGGCACCATGGGCAATGAGGCCGAGCGTGGCGCTGTCGCAATCACCACGCTCGTTGTCGGCCCTCCGGTCACGATGATCGTGCTCGGCGCTGCCGGCCAGGCTCCGATCGGCTGGTCGCTCGTGGGTGCCATCCTGCCGATCGTCGTCGGCATTATTCTGGGCAACCTCTTCCCCAGCTTTAAGAAGATGATGGCACCGGCACTTTCCGCCGTCATCGTGCTCGTCTTCTTTGCCATGGGCTCGACCATGACCTTTGGCCAGCTCATTAATGGCGGTCTTCCCGGTATTCTGCTCGGCGTGATCTGCTCGGTGGTCTTTGCAATTCCCGTCATCGCGGTCGATAAGCTCACGGGCGGTACGGGTGTCGCAGGTGCGGCCATTTCGAGCTGCGCCGGAGCTAATGTGGCTACGCCTGCTGCCATGGCAAGCGTCAACGGGGCCATGTACGGTGGCGCCGTGCTCGCGACGGCTACGGCACAGGTTGCAGCGTGCGCAATCGTGACGGCTATTTTGACCCCGCTGGTCACCAGCTGGTGCTACAAGCATTTTGAAGGCCAGGGTCACAGCAAGGCAACGACCGACAAGGCCGCCGCAGCCGCCTAATGCCAAGCGGCAATCAAAGCTAAATAACTAGCCACGCCACAGGGCGGCCCCGGGGGAAATTCCGTGGCCGCCCTGCAGTTTCTGTAGGGTCTCTGGGACACTTTACCCTGATAAAGCTGGCATAACAGCTAGAGCGAACGTCGTACAAAGGCAAGGAAAAATACCAAACAAATCGGTGAACGGTAGTTGTTCGCGCGCGCATTTCCTGCGGGTTTGTAAAAAAAGCCATTATGATATAAAAAAAGAAACATATAACAGCCCAGATGCAGAGGGTCGCTATGTTATCCTTCTCAAACGGGTGAAATCTTGGGTTTTGGGTTGTAGTTCCAAGGTGGACAAACGTTTTTCC
>USPT01000172.1 GCA_900556705.1 uncultured Collinsella sp. | reverse complement strand
CCAAAGATGGCCTCGTTCTCGCGGCCGGCCAGGTCGGCGATCTCGATGTTGGCGCCGTCGAGGGTGCCCAGCGTAATGGCGCCGTTCATCATGAGCTTCATGTTGGACGTGCCCGAGGCCTCCTTGCCGGCCGTGGAGATCTGTTCCGAGATCTCGGCTGCGGGGTAGATGAGCTGGGCGTTGCTTACGCGGAAGTTGGGGATAAAGCAGACCTTCATGACCTCGTTGACGCGGGCATCGTTGTTGATGACCTCGGCCACCGAGTTGATCAGACGGATGGTCTCCTTGGCGAAGGTGTAGCTCGAGGCAGCCTTGCCGCTAAAGATGAAGGTCGTCGGCGTCACGTGGAAGTTGGGATCGGCGATGCGACGGTTGTAGATGTCCATCACCTTCATGATGTTCATGAGCTGGCGCTTGTAGGCATGGAAGCGCTTAACCTGAACATCGAAGACGGTGTTGGGGTCAATGACCAGACCGGTCTCGGCCTTGACGTAGGCGGCCAGGCGCTCCTTGTTGGCGCGTTTGGAGGCACCCACGGCCTTCAGGAACTCGGTGTCGTTCTGGAACTCCTTGAGTTTCTCCAGCTCAAAGGCGTCCTTGAGCCAGCCGTCGCCAATGGCCTCGGTCACGAGCTTGGCATAGGTGGGGTTGGCCTCGCCAAAGAAGCGACGGTGCGAGATGCCGTTGGTCTTGTTGTTGAACTTCTCGGGCGTCAGGGCATAGAAGTCCTTGAGCACGATGTTCTTGATGATGTCGGAGTGGATCTTGGCCACGCCGTTGACGCTGTGGCTGCAGATCACAGACATGTTGGCCATGCGAATCTCGCCGTCCCACAGAATGGCGGTCTGGCGCAGACGCTCCTGCCAGCCCTCCTGTGTGGTGTCGAACGACTCGTGCCAACGACGGCTGATCTCGTCGATGATCTGATACACGCGGGGGAGGAGCTTGGAAAACGTGCCGATGGGCCACTTCTCCAGAGCCTCGGGCAGGATGGTGTGGTTGGTGTAGCTCACGACCTGCGTCACGATGTTCCAGGCGTCGTCCCACTCGAGCCTCTTCTCGTCGATGAGGATACGCATGAGCTCGGGACCGCACATGGCGGGGTGCGTGTCGTTGGTGTGGATGGCCACAAACTGCGGCAGCAGCTCCCAGTTCTCGCCGTGCTCCTTCTCAAAGGTGTCGAGCAGGCTGTAGATGCCGGCCGAGACAAACAGGTACTCCTGCTTCAGGCGCAGCAGGCGGCCGTGCTCGCCGGCGTCGTTGGGGTAGAGGATGGCGCTGATGGCCTCGGCCTCGGCGCGCTCGGCGTCGGCCAGGGCATAGTCGCCGCGGTTGAAGGCCTCAAGGTCAAAGTGCTCCTCGACCGGCTCGGCGGCCCAGACGCGCAGCTTGTTGACGGTCTCGCCGGCATAGCCCACGACGGGGATGTCATAAGGGACGGCCAGGATATCCTGCGTGTCCACCGTGCGGTAGAACGTGCGGCCGTTCTCCTCAAAGCCCTCAACGTGGCCACCAAACTTGATGGTTACGGCCTTGTCCTGACGGCGGACCTCCCAGGGATAGCCGTGGGTAAGCCACTCGTCGGTGGCCTCGACCTGGCTGCCGTTGACGATCTCCTGCTTAAACAGGCCGTAGCGGTAGCGCATACCGTTGCCGTAGCCGGCAATGCCCTCGGCTGCCATCGAATCCAAAAAGCATGCGGCAAGACGGCCCAGGCCACCGTTGCCCAGCGCCGGATCGGGTTCCTGGTTTTCGATGACGGACAGGTCGAAACCCATGTCGTCGAGTGCCTCGGCGACTATGTCGCGCACGCCAAAGTTGAGCAGATAGTTGTCGAGCAGGCGGCCGATCAAAAACTCGATCGAGAAGTAGTACACGCGCTTCTTGCCCTCGGCGGTGACGCGGGCGTCACTTTTGGTGGCAACGGTGCGTGCCTTCTCGGCCACGAGCTTGGCCAGGGCGTTAAAGCGGTCGAGGTCGCTGGCGGCCTCGACGCTCTTGCCACTGATGCTCATGACAGCATCGCGATAGAGCTCGGTAAACTCCTGCTTGTTGTCGAAGATCTTATTCATACGTTCCTTTCCCCCGGGGATGTTTCTCCCGGAACAGTTTTGACTTGTATCCTACGCCCCCGCGGGGCGGGTGATTACAGCTGTAACGGCTTTGTTACGCATCCTTGCCAGATGTTTTAACAGCGCCTGCCTTGGCCTTGGGGGCAGCCTTTTTGGTGGTTGCCTTCTTGGCCGTGGTCTTGGAAGCGGGCTTGGTTGCAGACTTGGCAGCCTTCGCCTTGGCCGGAGCCTTCTTAGCAGCCGCGGTCTTGGGCTTCACCGAGGACGCACGCTTGCGCGTCGCCTTCTTGGGCTTCTCGACCACGGGCGGCTTATAGCTGCTGGGACCGCGGCGCTTAAGTACCACGCCTGCCAGGCCGGGCACCTTCATCTCAATAGAGTCCATCTGCCCGTTCCAGGGATAGGGCTCGCTCGAGCATGTGTAGGGTTCCTTGCCGGCATAGCCGCTGCCACCAAACTCGGGACGGTCAGAATCGAAGATGACCTCCCAGTCACCCTCGCGCGGTACTCCCACGCGGAAGCTCTCGTAGCTCGCCGGGTCATAGTTGATCAGGATCACCAGGTCGTCATCGACGTCCTCGCCCTGACGCACAAAGCTCACGATGGACTGCTTGGAGTTATCCGCGTCGATCCAGGTAAAGCCGTCGTCGGTGTAGCCGCGCTCGTACAGGGCGGGCTCGGCGGTGTACAGGTGGTTGAGCGCCTTTATAAACGCCTGATGGTGAGCATGGGTCTCGTACTGCTCGGTCAGGAACCACTGGATGGACTCGTAGTAGCGCCACTCAATAAACTGGCCGATCTCGTTGCCCATAAAGTTGAGCTTGGCACCGGGATGCGTCATCTGGTAGAAGGCCAGCGTGCGCAGGCCGGCAAACTGGCGCCACCAGTCGCCCGGCAT
>USPT01000171.1 GCA_900556705.1 uncultured Collinsella sp. | reverse complement strand
CCAATTACTACAAGCAAGAGGCGGTCGAGAGCGGCCTGATGCTCGAGCTTTGGCTGACGCGCCAGGGCTATGAGGTGGCATGGGCTGCCGACCAGCGATCCAAGATTCAGAGCACGCCTGATATTGACGGCTCCGATCTGGTCATTACGCTCGGCGGCGACGGTACGTTGCTGCGCGCTGCCCGCATCCTCAACCATCGCGAGATTCCTATCCTCGGTCTTTCCTATGGTCACCTGGGCTTTTTAACTGCTGCGAGCCCCGAGGAGCGCGACATTCTGCAGGTCGTGAGCGACGCCCTTTCCGGCGAGCTGCACGTGAGCCGTCGCGCCACCATCGCCGCGGATATCGTGTCCGTGCGCGAAGACGGTACGAAGGATGTCGTGCGCACGTTCGCCCTCAACGACATGGCGCTTACCCGCGGTCCGCTGTCCGATATGGTCGAGTTCGACATCACGGTGTCGGGCCACCATATCGATCGACTTCGTGGCGACGGCGTGGTCGTGTCCACGGCGACTGGTTCTACGGGTTACGCGCTCAGTGCCGGCGGCCCCATCGTGAGTCCCGACTATACGGGCATGGTGTGCGTACCCATTGCTCCGCACACCATTCAAGCTCGCGCTTTCTTGACTTCGCCGAGTGATGTCGTCGAAATCTTTATGTCTGATGACCGTCCGAGTGTTCCGGCAATCGCTATCGATGGACAGTTTATTACCTGCGATGGCACCGTTGAGAGCGTGGCTGTGCGTCGCGGGCCCGGAGATGTGCTGCTGCTCGATTATGGCCCCGAGAGCTTCTATAACTCGGTGAGCCGCGTATTCTACGGAGTCCGTCATGATCGATGAGCTGCAGGTTTCTAACATTGCACTCATTCGCGAGGCGACGCTGGTTCCGAGCGCGGGCCTAACGGTTCTGACCGGAGAAACCGGCGCCGGCAAGACCGCGCTGCTCTCGGCCCTCAAGCTTATTTTGGGCGAGCGCGCGGATTCTTCGACGGTGCGCGAGGGCGAGGCGCTTGCTAGCGTTGAGGCGCGGCTGTTCGACGGTCCACACGACACGGAGGGTTTCACGGTCCAGCGTAGCCTTTCTGCCGAGGGCCGCAGCCGCGTGAAGATTGACGGCCGCATCGCCAGTGTGCGCGAGCTTTCGGAGCGCGTTGGCGTGATGATGGATCTGTGCGGCCAGCACGAGCACCAGCGCTTGCTCGATCCGGCGCATCACGTTGCGATGGTCGATGCCTGGGCGGGGCGCTCTGCGCTTGAGGCGCTGGATGTGTACCGCGCCTGCTTTAAAGCCTCGCGCGCGGCTGCCAAGGAGGTCCGTCGCGTCGAGGAGGCCTCGCGTGCGCAGGGGAGTCGCGTCGAGGAAGCGCGTTTTGCCCTCGAGCGCATCGGCGAGGTCGACCCCAAGCCAGGCGAGTATGAGGAACTCGAGGAACTGCTGCCGCGCTCCGAACATGCCGAGGTACTGGTTGCCACGGCTAACGATGCCCATGCATCGCTTGCCGCCGAAGGGGGAGCGCTCGATGCCGTGAACAGTGCCGTGGCGGAGCTTTCCCGAATGGCTACCGTCGATCGCAAACTGGGCGACATTGCCGATGCACTTTCGGATGCCTGCATCTCTCTTGAGGATTGCGCGAACGAGCTTCGTTCCTATCGCGATGGGGTCGCCTTCGATCCTCGCGAGCTCGCTCGCATGCGCGAGCGGTATTCCGACCTCAAGGGCCTGCTGCGTCAGTGGGGTCCGACCATGGACGATGTCTTTGCCATGCGCGACCGCTCACAAGAGCTGCTGTCGCTGGTCGATGATGGCGATGAACAGATCAAAAAGGCGCGTGAGGCACTCGGGAGCGCCGAGCGCGAGCTGTTCGCTGCTGCCAGGGCACTTAAGCGCGCTCGCAATACGGCGGCCCCGCGCTTCTGCCACGAGGTCGGCCGCCAGATGGCTCGCTTGGAGATGGGCGGCGCCGAGCTCGTCTGGGAGTCGCGCGATCTTCCCCGTGCTGAGTGGACGCCCGTTGGTCCTTCGAGCTACGAGCTGCTATACCGCAGCGGTGCCGGCTTGACGCCACGTCCCCTGCGCCGCATTGCGTCGGGCGGCGAGCTCAGCCGCGTCATGCTGGCAAGCAAGGTCGTCCTCGGTAACGCGGACGGTGTTGATACGCTGGTGTTTGACGAGGTCGATGCTGGTGTCGGTGGCTCCACGGCCCGCGCTCTTGCTGGTGTGCTGGCCGATCTTGCCGCCACGCATCAGGTCATCGTCGTAACACACCTGGCGCAGGTTGCGGTTATGGCCGACAAGCACTACGTGGTCAGTAAAGAGCCCGGCGACGTTCCCCAGACGCATCTGGATGAGGTGGCTGGGGATGCTCGCACTGCCGAGATTGCCCGCATGCTCAGCGGCGACCAATCGGAGGCAAGTCTTGCGCATGCCAAGCAGATGCTTGAAGAAGCTCGAGGTTAGGTCGTATCAGCGGTGTTGGTGGGACAAAATAGACTGAAATTTTTGTCCCACTACGCGTTTTACTCCACAACCTTATCCGGCTGGATGAGCTCTTCGTAGTAGCTGATATGCTCGCGGGCGTCTTCGATTTCGGGCAGCAGGAAGTTGTAGATGACCTCGATGATCATCGTGGCGCTCATCTTGGAGAACGCGAAGTCGCCCGTTGTCAGTAGTGCTTCGTGGTTGACGGTATTAAAGGTGTAGTCTGCCAGGCGCGCGAGCGGGGATTTGCTGTCGCTGCTGATGACGACTACGGTTGCGCCGCAGTCGCGAGCCGCTTTTGCCATGCGATTCAGACGGCGCGACTTGCCGGAGTTTGAGATCAGCACGATAACGTCACCGGGGCGCAGCGTGAGCGCAAAACCAATCGAGGTCTCGCTGATGGTGCTTGCCATGCAACGAAGGCCCAGCTGCGAAAACTTAAATGTCGCGTCGAGCGCGACCGCGTTTGTATTGCCCACGGCGGCGAACTCAATAACGCCGGCATTCTTAAGCGCGTGTACAA
>USPT01000170.1 GCA_900556705.1 uncultured Collinsella sp. | reverse complement strand
ACACTGGCGGAGATGAGGTAGCCCGAACCCGAGACGGCGCAAGACGTCTTGCAGATGTTGCGCGCGTTGTTGAGAAAGCGCGCCTCGCGCAGATACCACGTGGCATTAGCCGCCGAGATCCACGAGCTGCCGAAGTTCTTGGAATTGCGATAGCTCGTGACCACATGGAAGCCCTGGTCAAAGGCATCGTTCATTTTGGACACGTAATCGCGGGAGATAACGTTATCGGCATCGAAGATAAAGTAGCCTTCAAACGTGTCGGGATACTCGTTAAGGATGCGGTCGAAGCCAAAGTCCATGACCCAGCTCTTACCCTTACGGGCAAGATCATTGCGCTCGTAAACAATGGCACCTGCCTCGCGCGCGAGCTGTGCGGTGTTGTCGGTGCAGGCGTCGGCAACCACGAAGACCTCGATAAGCTCGGACGGATAATCCTGGTCCTTGATGGAGCGAACGAGGTTGGCAATCACGGCCTCCTCGTTATGCGCAGCGATAAAGAAGGCATAGCGGTGGAGTTTTTTGGCCTTGGGAGGCGCGACCTCGCCACGAAGAGCGCCGATGACAAAGAAGACCACCTGGTACAGAAAGCAGACCGTGAGCAGCGTGACGACAATCTGGTTGAAGATCACGATGGGTGTGTTGGTTTGTAAAAAGGCGAGCATGCAGGCTCCCAGCAACGCGTTACGTAAACAATCGTATATCTTACCGCAGGCTTACCGAGTTCAAGAAACCACCTAATACTGGCTAGGCTTCGAGCAGACCGAGCTGCGGGACGATTTCGTCGCCAGCGGCAGTACGGCCGAGCGAACGCGGGGCCAGATCATCCAGAACCGCCGCAAGATCCCACGGCAGCTCATCGCGGCACTCAATACGCTCCCCCGTCACGGGATGATCGAATGCGACGCGCCAGGAATGAAGGAATTGCCTGGTCAGGCCCTGATCGGCGCGTGCATCGCACTTGCCGTAAAGTGGATCGCCCACGCAGGCGTGGTTGATATGGCGCATATGCACGCGAATCTGATGCGTGCGTCCGGTAAACAGATGACACTCGACGAGCGTATAGCCGTCGTCGAAGCGAGTGGAATCAAAGCGCTCGAGCACCTTGAAAGTCGTGATGGCCTGACGCGCAAAGGGGTCATCGGAAACCGCCATCTTCACGCGGTCGCGCGTCGATCGGGCGATACCGGTGTTGATAGTGCCCTCGTCCATGGCGATGTGCCCGTGAACGAGCGTGATATAGCGACGGTCGAGCGTGCGCGTGCGGATGAGATTTTGAAGCGCGCGCTGGGTGTCGTCGTCTTTTGCCGCGAGCATAAGGCCCGAGGTATCGCGATCCAGGCGATGCACGATGCCGGGGCGGTCCTCACCCTGCACAGTACCAAGATGATCGATGCCGCAGTGGTAGACCAGAGCGTTCGCAAGCGTGCCGCTCTCGTGGCCATGGGCGGGATGGCATACCAGGCCGCGCTGCTTGGAGAGCACGATGAGGTAGTCGTCCTCGTAACGAATATCGAGGGGAATGGCCTCAGGAATCACGTCAGTCGGATCGTGCGGCTCGGGCAGGTCGACCGAGATGCGGTCACCGGCGCGTACGGCATACTTTTTTGACAGACAGGTCTCGCCGTTCACGATTACGGCACCGCCCTCGATCAGATGCGCGCAGGCAGAGCGCGTGGGGCAGCCGTCGTTAGCGCCCAGAAAGGCGTCGAGACGCTGGCCAGAGCAATCGTCGGCAACAAGAATATGGATGTCGGCCATTAACGCTCATTCCTTTCGCGAATCTTGCGGGCACGCTCCCCACGCTGCTTGGCTTTGCGCTTGGCGCAGGCCTCATCACGGGCATTGAGCTCGGCAGTCGCATCGACTTCGCGGGCCGCAGGGCTCAAGAACATGTAGCCGATAAGGGCAAGCACAACGCCTACGGTGATGCCGATATCGGCCACGTTAAAGACGGGAAAGTCGATGAAGGTGGTGGCAATAAAATCGGTCACGAAGCCAAAGGCCAAACGATCGATAGCGTTGCCGATAGCACCGCCCGCAACCATCGCCATGCCCACAACCTCAAGATGGGCGAGCTGGGGTGCACGAACGAGGTACACGGCAATAGCGATAATGACCGCCAACGCCAGCACGGCAAACGCGATGCCATGCCCCTCGCCCATACTAAAGGCAGCACCGATATTGCGGACAAACATAAAGTCGATGACACCGGGGATGACAGTCACATGCAAAGCTTCGCCCACGGCACGAACCGCAAGCTTGGTCAGCTGGTCAACAAGCAGCACAACGAGCGCTACCCCACCAGCAACACCCAACCGCCAACGCAAAGGCGGCGTCATATCCCCAGCACGACCCAAATCAATCCCCTACCCTCAAGATCATCGAATTCCGTTTAACGCAAGTAAACATCTTATAATGCCACAAGCAGAGCGCACGACATATCCACCAACGCAAGCGAAATAACCAGCTAAAAACGAAAGCGGCATTCCGAAAAACAGAATGCCGCTTGGACGTGACAAAAGTTGACGTTGGGGACGTTCTTGTTTGACAGTCGTTTAAGAACGTCCCCAACGGTTAGTTCAGCGCATCAGCGCAGCGCTTACAGATATGCGCGTGGCCGTTGTACTCGCCGACGGTGGTGCGGTAGTTCCAGCAACGGTCACAGCACTCGCCCTCGGCAGCCTCAATAGCAACGGAAAGCTCCTCGCCCTGGGTCAGCTCAACATCGGAGACGATGTAGAACTCGGCCAGATCGACGGCCTTGTCGCCGGTCAGCAGCGCGTACATCTCGGCGGGAACGACCGCCTTGACGCGGACCTGCTGGCTCTTGGTGAAGGTGCCGGCGGAGCGGGCATCCTCAAGGGCCTTGGTCACGGCGCTACGGAGCTCGAGCGAAGCCTCGAGCACGCCCTCGAACTCATTGGCCTCGTCGACCGTAATGGGCGACTTGTACCAATCGAGCAGCGCGGCGTACTTCTGGTGATCGACGCAGCCGGCGGGCGCATAGGCCATGGCCTCGTCGAC
>USPT01000169.1 GCA_900556705.1 uncultured Collinsella sp. | reverse complement strand
TCGGCGCGCAGGTTGGTGGCACCGGGCAGGCCGCCGGGCAGCACGACGCAGTCGTACTCGTCAAAGTTGATCTCATCAAAGAGCGCATCGCAGGTCACGGGGATCTGCAGCGAGCTTACGACCTCACGCGTGGGCATAATCGAGACGAGCGTGGCACGCACGCCGCCGCGACGCATGACATCGACCATGGTCAAGCATTCAATAGTTTCAAAGCCATCGGCGGCGAGAACGGCAACGCTGGGCATGAGGGTTCCTTTCATAGGCGGCATACAATTAGCCGTCTTATACCCCGAAGACCTCCGCTTGCCACGCTCGATTTCCCAATGATTTTTCTGAGCAATGATTAAGTGGCTAGTTGCGCCTAAGGTGGACGACGGTCTCGCAGTGGAAGGTTTGTGGGAACAGGTCGACTGGCGTGATCTTTACGGGGGAGAAGGTGCCTTCTTCGACAAAGCGTTTGAGATCGCGCGCCAGGGTGGCCGGGTCGCAGCTCACGTAGGCGACATCGCGGGCACTCGTGTTGGCGATAAGGTCGATCGCTTCGGGGGCGAGGCCTGCGCGCGGCGGGTCGACCACCAAGACGTCGGCATCCTGGTCGGGGAACTCGCGCACCGCGTCTCCGCCAATGACGTCGACGTTATCGAGCTTGTTGATCTCCAGGTTACGGCGCAGGTCGCGCACGGCGGGGCCGTAGGCCTCGACGGCGGCGACAAAGTCGCAGCGGCGGGCGAGCGGCAGGGTAAAGGTGCCGGCACCGCAGTACAGGTCCACGGCAAGCTCGTCTTCCTGCGGATCGAGCGCTTCCATGACAAGCTCGATCAAAATCTCGGCACCCTTGGTGTTGACCTGGAAAAAAGACGGGGCAGACAAGCGCATCTGACCCTCGGCGATATTCTCGGTCCATGAGCCCTCTCCGGCGAGCATTTCGACCTTGGAAACACGGCGGGCCTTCTTTTCGCCCTTACTCATCACGCGTACGACACTTGTGGGGTGCGCGGCGTCTGCCAACACGCGCGAGACTTGCGAGCGCGGGAAAGAGCCCGTAGGCGTCCAGAGCGCCACCTCGAGTGCCTTGGTGCGACGCGAGGCGCGAATGCCCACGCGCTCAAGGCCCAGGTCGTGGCTGCCGCTCAGATAATTGAGCGCGCCGACGACCGATTTGAGTGCCTTGGGGAAGCGTTTGTCGAACAACGGGCACGAATCGACGGTCACGATCTTGCGAGGATCGACACCGTGCATGCCAAGACGCACGCGGCCGTTTACAACGGTCGGCTCGAGTTCGATTTTATTGCGGTAGCCCCAATCATCCTTGGTGTGGCGGATGGGTTGCACCAGTTCATCGACTTGATCGGGGCTGAACTTGCCGATACGCTCGAGCGTGGAGCGCAGGTTTTGCTCCTTGGCGGCGAGCTGTGCCGTGCGTGAGAGATTGCCCCACGAGCAGCCACCGCAGATGCCCACGAAGGGGCAGGGAGGCTGAATGCGATCGGGGCTTGGCTCCAGAATCTCGGTGGTGCGGGCACGCATGAACGACTTACCGTCCTGTGCGATCTCGGCCTCGACGGTGTCGCCTGCCACGGCGCCCTGCACAAAGACGGCCTTGCCGTTGTCGGCGTGCGCCAGCCCGTCAGCGCCGTAGGTCATCGATTCTATAGTGAGCTTCATATTCCTGCCTGTCATTCGCGTTGTTGTTCGCACCATGGTAGCAGGGAAAAGCGCCCCGCATCCGAGGCTTTCCTCAAATGCGGGGCGCTTCTACAAACTGCTTCTACAAACGACTATTTCGTCTTGCCGGTAATGAGCGTCTTAAGACCCAGGCCGATCAGACCCAGGCCCATGCGCACGCGGCCGGGGCGATGGAGCTCGATGGCCTTGGTCTTGCCGGCGGGCTTATCGCGACGGGCGCTCGTCTCGGGTGCGGGCCTGGTGACCTGCGAATCGGGCTGAGGTGCAGGTGCAGGCTCGGGCTCAATGACGGTCGCCTGGACCTTCTGAACTTCGGGTGTGGCCGGCTGCGGCTCAGGAGCAGGGGCGGGCTTTGCCTCGGCGGCGGCCTCGGCGTTGCGATAGGCGCGCTCCAGCAGAGCCTCCTGCGAGTTGAAGGGTTTCTCACCCTCTGCACGCTCCACGGGGACCCAGGTGCCGTCGCTCGTGAGGCTGCGGGCCTTCACGTTGTCCCGCAGCTGCATGCCCATGTACTCGTGTACCAGGGCGCGGCAGGTGGGGTCGAGCACAGGGAAGGCGATCTCCACGCGGTGCTCGGTGTTACGTGTCATCATGTCTGCCGAGCTCAGGTAAATCATGTCCGAGTCCACGCCAAAAGCGTAAACACGGGCGTGCTCCAAAAAGCGTCCGACGATGGAGCGGACATGCACGTTCTCGGTCTTGCCCGGAACACCGGGCTTGAGGCACGAGATGCCGCGGATGATCATGTCCACGCGCACGCCGGCACACGACGCCTCGGCGATCTTGTCGATAACCTCGCGGTCGGTCAGCGAGTTGAGCTTAAAGAACACGCGGGCGGGCTCGCCGGCAAGGGCGCGCTGGATCTCGCGGTCAAGCCCGCGCATGATGAGCGGTTTCAGTCCGACGGGCGCCACACCCAGGAAGCGGTAATCGCCGCGCAGATTGCCCAGCGACAGGTTGCGGAAGAACAGGTTGGCGTCCTCGCCGATGCCGGGGTGGGCGGTCATGAGCATAAAGTCGCTGTAGAGTTTGGCCGTCTTCTCGTTAAAGTTGCCGGTGCCCAAAAGCGTGAGGCGGGTGAGCGCCATGCCCTCGCGATAGGTGAGCTGGCAGATCTTGGAGTGGCACTTAAAGCCCTCGGAGCCGTAGATGACGGTGCAGCCTGCCTCTTCCAGACGCTCGGCCCACTCGATGTTGTTCTGCTCGTCGAAGCGGGCGCGGAGCTCCATGAGCACCGTGACCTCTTTGCCGTTCTCGGCAGCATCGATCAGCGACTCGCACAGGCGGCTCTGCTTGGCCACGCGGTAGAGCGTGATGCGCAGCGAGATGCACTCGGGGTCGTAGGC
>USPT01000168.1 GCA_900556705.1 uncultured Collinsella sp. | reverse complement strand
GTTACCCAACCGGCCTTGGCGCCCTTGCGCCAGCCCGGCACGCCCTCCTCAATTGTGGCGGCACACAGCACGCGCGTGTCACCGAACTCAGCCAGGCACGAGCCATGGGCATGCTTCATAACACCACGGGTGAGCTTGACGGGGCGCAGCTCATTGGCGGCACGGCCGTTGGCGCGATTGACCTGCATATACTCCATAGAAAAATCCTTTCGGCAAAAGGTGAACGTGAGCCTTTGGTCGGTGACCTTATATCTATTTCAGTTCGTCGATATCGATATGCTCAATGCTCTTGAGCGGCTGGCCAAAGATAAAACTGCCCGCCACCGCAAACTCGGCAATGTTATCGGACGTCGTTGCAAAACGATGCTGCGGCTCGGCTGCGTCGCCCGCCAGCTGCTCGCGGCGCGTGAGAATATCGGTCAACTCACGCGTGGTCTCCTCGGCGGAGCTCACCACGCGCACTCCGGGACCCAGCGCATGGCGAATAGGCCCCACGAGCAGCGGGAAATGCGTACAGCCGAGCACCACGGTATCGATGCCGTGGTCGCGCAGCGGTTCAACCGTGGCGCCGACCAGCGCGCGTACGGCAGGCGTATCAAAGATGTCCTCGTTCTCGAGCCACTGCTCTTGCAGATGCGCGCCCGAGGCGAGCTCGTGCTCAACGACCTCGACAAAGCTCGAGGCAGGGCAGCCGTATACGTCGACGCCGGCATCCAGGTCCTGGATGGCACGCGTGTAAGCGCCTGAGCGAATGGTGAGGTTGGTGGCGAGCACGCCCACCCGGCGCGTGCGGGTGCTGTTAATTGCCGCGCGTGCGCCCGGTGCGATCACGCCGATGACGGGGACGTCGAGCACCTGCTGGGCCAAACGCAAGGCCGCAGCGGTCGCCGTATTGCAGGCGATGACCATGATCTTGACGTCGTGCTTCGACAGCCAACGGCCCGCCTGCAGTGCAAACGAGCGCACCTCGTCCTCGGTGCGGGTGCCGTAGGGGCAGCGCTTGGTGTCGCCAAAGTAGTAGACGGACTCGTGCGGCAACGCCGTTGCGATGGCGCGTGCAACCGTCAGACCGCCCAGACCAGAATCGAACACGCCAATCGGGCGCGTGTCGCCTGCCGGATTCTCGATATCGGACATTACCTCACCAGATTCTCTCTCGAAAAGATATGGCTTAGCGCGATAGGACCGCACTACGAACGGGCCGCGACGAGCAGCTCTGCCGTTGCCGCCCAGCCGTCGACAATCTTTCCGCGCGTGACGTAGGCGTTATCGCAGGCATCCAGGAACTCGGGCGCGCCGGCGCTGGTCAAACCGTTCTCGACCAGGCAGAACGTGCCCACGTGGTCGGCCATGTAGAAGTCGGACTCGGAATCGCCGAGCGCCAGCGTCTCCTCGCGCTCGATACCCAGGTGCTCACAGAAACGTGCGATGGCAACGCCCTTGTTGAGGCCGGCGGGATTGATGTTAAACGCGCGGCCATCCTCGACGCGTTCGAGCTCGAGCGTCGTCGGCTTGGACAGATGCGTCAGGTGACCGTTGCAGGCCCAGACCAGGCCGCAGCCGGCCTCGTCAAGAATGGCTTGGACCTCGTCGTCGGGCACATCGCCGCGCATGCCGACGGTGACCTCGCGGTACTTGTAGCCAGTCGACATGTCGTTGTGGTACTCGATCTTATGCGGCCAGCGAGCGAGAATCTTCTCGCACACGCCGGTCTGCTCGATCACCTGATGCGGTGTGAGGCCGCAGGCGGGATCGTAGGGCATATCGCCGGTCAGGTACTCCCAATCGTTGGCCTTGAGATCGTACATGACCAGGCCACCCATCTCGCCGATGTAGGAGTTGAGGCCGAGCACGCGCGCGTCCTCGTGGATCATAGTGCGGTTGCGGCCCGAGGTGGGGACCACCTGGATGCCGGCGCGGGCAAGTGCCACGACAGCCTCGACGAGCTTGGTCGAGGGGTTGCCGTCGTTGTCGCGCAGCACGCACGAGCCGGGCGCGAGCATGGTGGCGTCCAGGTCGGTAAAGACGTACTGAACCTTGGCAAGACGCTCGCGCATCTCGCCCGAAAGCTCAGCGACGGTCGGCAGGGTATTGTGGGACATGGTCACTCCATTACGTAGAAGGGGCTTCTGGTCTTAGGCGTCGTACGCCGCAAGGGTGCGCTTGAGAATCGAACCATCGCGCTCACAAGGCTCGGGTCCGTTCTTGCGCAGCATACGCTCTTCCTCGCCCTTACCGGTCACGATGACCACGGCAGGACGGACGGTCTCACGCACGGCAGTCTCGATAGCGGCAACGCGATCAGTCACGATTTGCCAGTTATCATTTCCCTGCGCCTGAACGTTGCGCGCGATCTCGGCGCAAATATCCTCGACATCCTCGGGGCCGGGGTCATCCTCGGTAATCACGATTCGGTCGGCATACTTGCCAGCGGCGATACCCATTGTGGTGCGCCGATCGACACCCTTACCGCCCGTAGCGCCAAATACAACCGCCAGCTCGCGCTCGGGATAGTTCTCGCGCAAGTCACGCAGGAGCGTCTCGAGGCTCATGCCGTTATGTGCAAAATCGACGATTCCCAAGATTTTGCCCGATACGGACGGATAGAGCTCCATGCGGCCGGGAACGAAGACACCCTCAAAGCCGTGGACGATACCCTCTTCGGAAATGCCCAGGGCCTCGGCGCAGGCAATAGCGGCAAGCGCATTGGACACATTGAACTTAACCGGCGTGGGAATCACAATGTCGCGCGTAAAGCGGGGCGTGCGCACCGTTGCCACCACGCCGCAGTCACCATTACGAATCGCCAGCGCAAGCACGTCGGCACGCTCGTCGGTCAGGGAGAACGTCACCGTACGTTCGCAACGAGATGCCGCCTCGAGCACGCGATCGACCTTATCCATATCGAGATTGACCACGGCAAAACGGCTCTGCGAGAAGATTTTGAGCTTGCTGGCAAAGTAATCCTCGAGCGTCGGATGCTCAATCGGCGAAATGTGATCCTCGCCGATATTGGTAAAGGCGCCGACTTCAAAG
>USPT01000167.1 GCA_900556705.1 uncultured Collinsella sp. | reverse complement strand
GCTTTACCGGCGCGCATGCGATCGACGATGCCTTTGCGCGCGGCGTCAAGGTAACTGGCGTGACCGTGCATTTTGCCAACGAGATCTACGACAACGGTCCCATCATCGCCCAGCGTGCGCTGGCTGTTGAGGAGGGCTGGGATGTCGACACGCTCGAGGAACACATCCACGCGATTGAGCACGTGCTGTATCCTGAGGTCGTGCAAATGCTCGCCGACGGCCGCGTCCACGTGCTGGAGAGCGGCAAGGTCGCAATTGACGCGCCTCGCGGCTAGCGGCGCACAGTACAATTTAGCCGAGTAGTCAGGGTGGTCATTGGCGCCAAGGCGCACGTGGCCACCCTTTGTTTTGGGTAGTCACCTGCGACGTTCTTTAACGACTAGTCATTTAAGAACGTCCCCGATGGCTAGGTGAGAGAGAGGTGAGCGCATGGCGGATAACGAAGCGCTGTTTACGCCTGAGCTGGTGTTTTTTGATTGGGAGTGTGCGACGCCGGATGAGGTGTTCGCGCGGCTTGAGGGCGAGCTTGCACCACGTGGCTACATTGCATCCGGTTGGCTCGACGCCGTCCGCACGCGTGAAGATGCCTATCCCACGGGCCTTGCCATGCCGGCGGCCAACATCGCTATCCCGCACACCGACCCGGGGTTTGTGGCCAAGCCCTATATCGCGGTGGTGAAGCCCGCCGCGCCCGTGACATTTAACGCTATGGCTGGCATGGGCGCTCCGGTGCCGGCGCAGATCGTCATTAATCTGGGCATTGCCGAGCCGGGCGGCCAAGTCGAGGCCCTGCAAGCGCTCATGAACATCTTTATGGGCGCCGATGCCGCAGCCGACGTGCTCGGCCAGACCACGCCCCAGGGTATGGTCGACGCCATCCGCCGCCACTTCTAAGGTGGGGCTGAGTCGGCACTTGGGGGACGTTCCTTTTCTGTCGGCACTTGGGGGACTGTCCCTAACTGCCGGCACATAAAGAACGTCCCCAACTGCCAAGTGCCGCATCTGCCCCCTTTGCACCAAAATGGTGCAGATTAACCTGCCCCCAATGTACCAAGCGTGCCGCGGGGGCCGCGTTGTGACACAATGGCGTTTGTTCGATTCGTTATGCGAAAGGCCGACTATGGCAAATAAGAAAAAGAACTCCGAGGCCGCGCCGACGCCCGAGCAGCAGGCTCGCGCTGCCTCCAGCTCTCGCAAGAAGCAGCGCAAGACGTACGTGTCTAAGACCGTCAAGATCGTCCTGGTGGTCATCGGCGTGCTGGCGATGCTGCTTTCCGTCTCGGCGATGGCGTGCTCCGGCCTTATGTCGCGGGCTGAGGACACCTCGGGCTACAAGCTGACCGGCGGTGTTGCTGCTACTATCAACGGCACCAACCTCACCGAGGACACCGTGACCAAGCAGATCATGAGCATGCGCACGTCCTACGGCTACACCAAGGACAAGGACTGGGCGCAGTATCTGGTCGACAACGACCTCACGCCCAAGAAGTACCGCAAGCAACTCATCGACTCCTACACGCAGCAGATTCTGCTTCAGCAGGCACAGAAGGAGAACGGCGTGACGGTGTCGGATGAGGAGGTCGAGAAGGCTTGGAAGGACGCGTGCAAGAGCGCGGGCGGTGCCAAGGCCTTTAAGAAGACCCTCAAGACCTACGGCTATACCGAGGACACCTACAAGGATTCGCTCAAGGAGAGTCTGGCGCAGCAGAAACTCAAGGATGCGGTAGCGCCCACAAGCAAGCCCAAGGACAGCGAGATCGTCGATTACATCAACGAGAACCTGTCTAACTACAACGATGCTCGCCGCTCGTCGAACATCCTGATCAAGGCTGATTCCGATGCTTCCGACGAGGACAAGGCTGCCGCCAAGGCCAAGGCGCAGGAGTGCCTGGACAAGATCAACTCCGGTGAGCTGAGCTTTGAGGACGCCGTTGAGCAGTACTCCGAGGACACCGGTTCCAAGGAGAAGAAGGGCGATGTGGGCTGGGATAAGCTCACCACCTTCGTCGACAGCTACCAGGCGGCGCTCGAGGGGCTCAACAAGGGCGATGTGAGCGACGTCGTCGAGTCGACCTATGGCTACCACATCATCAAGTGCACCGACTACTTCCATGTCGATAATCAGGTCGATGACATCAACCAGGTGCCCAAGGCCATCAAGAAGTATGTCTCCAACGTGGTGAAGACGCAGGCGGCCAGCACCGCGTACAGCGAGTGGCTGGAGCAGTACAAGAAGGACGCCGACATTACCGTCAACCCCATGCCCAAGGACGTACCCTATAACGTGAGCCTGAAGGGCGTCACCAAGAGCTCGACCGACGATTCGTCGACGACTGAGTAATCATGGGGCGGTGCTCGCGCGAGTGCCGCCCACGCAATTAGAGAGGATTTGCAGATGACCAACGAAGAGCTGCAGAAGGAAATGATCGCCGCCATGAAGGCCAAGGACAAGGTCCGCCTGTCCATCATTCGCCAGGTTAAGGCCGAGGTGAAGAATATCGAGGTCAACGAGCGCCGCGATGTGACCGAGGAAGACGTCAACAGCATGATCAAGCGTCTGATCAAGCAGACGAGCGAGACGCTGGAGATGTCCATCAAGGCCGGCACCGACCAAGAGCGTACCGACAACCTGACCGAGCAGGTCAAGATTCTGGAGAGCCTGCTGCCCGCGCAGGTTTCGGGCGAGGAGCTCGAGGCCCTGATCGAGCAGGTTATCGCCGAGCTGGGCGCCACGTCCAAGAAGCAGATGGGCCAGGTTATGGGTGCCCTGGGCAAGGCCACCGGCGGCAACTTCGATAAGCCGGCCGCGGCAAAGATCGTCGGAGCAAAGCTTGCGTAATTTGTTACGCGGTTTTACCAAACCGCGTAACGGCTCGACGCTGCAAACCCGTACACACGGCAATCTGACGTTCAATTTCAAGGGCGCGACCATAAGGTCTGCGCCCTTTCATTTCACGTCACCTTGCTCGCGTGTACGGGTTTTCGCTGACTTATGCTCAACAAGGGCGGTTGTATTATTTTCGGCGCTCATTGGGGACGGGCTT
>USPT01000166.1 GCA_900556705.1 uncultured Collinsella sp. | reverse complement strand
TTGATTATAGACTGCGCGGCTACAGGCTGCTTGCAGCGCGAATGCCCGAGAGCCATGCCCACGCAAGGTTAAAGCCTCCGCAATCGGCGTCGATGTCGAGCGCTTCGCCGCAGACGTAAAGCGGGGCGTCGACAACGCTGCGCGCGCGTAGACTGGGTGTTGAGATGCTCTCGACAGATATGCCACCACGCGTGACCTGCGCCGAGCGCTCCTCGGCGGTTCCTTCGACGAGCAACTTAAAGTGCTTGAGGATCGAGACCAGGTGGATGACATCGTTGGAGCCTGGATGGCACTGCTCGAACGCTGTGCAGACGACGCGGGAGAGTTGCGGGGCAAGCATACCGTCGAGCCAACGGGGATCGCGGGGTGAAAAGCCGCCGAGCAGCTCAACGCGCCGGTTAAGCATATCGAGCAACTCGTCTTTAGAGAGGTCGGGGAAAACGTCGAGCAGGATCGTATCGCCGCGCTGGATACGACGGGAGAGGTTGAAGACAGCGACGCCCGAGATACCGAAGGTTCGAAACAGGACTTCACCGTCTTCGTGCCAGAGCTCATTATGATTGCGGGCGAGCGTCAAGCGGGCGCGGACGCGCAGGCCATCCAACGTCTTGAGTGCCGCCCGATCGCCGACGACCGTTGCCGATACGGGGCAGAGGATGGGGCGCAGCGAAGTGAGGGGGAGGCGAAACGTATCGGCGATACCGGTGGGGTTGCCACCCGTGGCGATAATTACGGCATGTGCCTCCAGGGCCTCGTTCTTGCGAGGGACATCGGCGAGCGCTTTCCGAAGCGAGCGGAGCTCCGATTTTCGGTCGTCGTGCTTTTTTGCCTTGAGCGCCCGCGCTGGACGGTCTATTTGGAGTGCCCAGCCTTCGGAAGCTTTGTGTGCCGAGGCAACGTTGGCTCCGCAGATTAAGGTGATACCCAGGCGGTCGCAAACATTGAGAAGTGCGTCGCGCACCGATTCGGCGCGAAGGGAGCGCGGGTACAGCCGGCCTTCCTCGGAGGTTGTCATGATGCCCAGCGAGGAGAAGAAACCCATAAGCTCTTGTTCGGGTTGGGGGCCCATGACAGATTCGACGAATGCGGGGTGGTTATACCGCTGAGGATCAATCGATTCGTTGGAGAGGTTGCAGCGGCCGTTACCGGTCGCAAGGAGCTTAAGGCCGCAGGCGACATCGCGCTCAACGATGCAGACGCTTTTGCCAGCACGTGCGGCCGTAATGGCGGCGGCGAGGCTTGAAGCCCCGCCGCCGATTACCAGGACGTCATAGAAGGCGCTCGTGTTCACTTAGGCCTCGTCGGTCTCGTGCGGGGTAATAGCCTCGACGGCAGAGACTGCCTTGGGCAACATGCCATCGGGCAGCGCGGTCTCGACCTCGCCCTTATCGCAGGCCTCGGCGAGTGCCGGATTAATGGGAAGCGTGCCCAAGATGTCGAGGTTATAGCGCTCTGCGACCTCGGGGAGCTTGCTCTTGCCAAAGACCTCGATCTTCTTGCCGCAGTCGGGGCACTCAATATAGCTCATGTTCTCGACGATGCCCAGAATGGGGACGTTCATCTTCTCGGCCATGTTGACCGCCTTGGCGACGATCATCGAGACCAGATCCTGCGGGCTCGTGACGATGACGATGCCGTCGACGGGCAGTGACTGGAAGACGGTGAGTGCGACGTCGCCTGTTCCCGGAGGCATGTCGACCAGCAGGTAGTCGATGGGGCCCCACGAGGTCTCGCTCCAGAACTGCCTGATGGCGCCTGCGATGACCGGACCGCGCCAAAGGACGGGGTCGGTCTCGTTTTGGAGCAGAAGGTTGGAGCTCATGACCTTGACGCCGTGCTCGGAGATTTCAGGCAGCATGAGGTTGCCAAGGGCATGGACGTGGCGTCCGCTCATACCGAACATCTTGGGGATAGAGGGACCGGTGATGTCGGCATCGAGGACGCCGACCTTGTGGCCGTGACGGGCAAGCTCGGTGGCGATGGCACCGGTGACAAACGACTTGCCGACACCGCCCTTGCCGGAAAGCACGGCGATGACGCGTTTGACCTCGGACAGCGTATTCTCCTCAAATTGCGACGGCGACGTTTGTCCGCCGGCGGCCTGTGCGTGCTCGCAACCCATGTATGACTCCTTTGTATATGTTGGGGCCGGGGCCCCGTGATGTGACACGAGCGTCATTGTACCCTCGTTTGCGAGCGGGAGTCATTTACGATGCATTTGGGCCGAGCGTGCTTGCAATACGATGGGTCCAAGCGAATGGGCGGGCTTACTGAACTTTGCTGGCGAACTCGAGGTATTGCATGCGCTGCAGCTTGTCGATCGTCGAGGCGTATGGGCTGTCTTCAGATTCCAAGTCGTAGCGCAGCCCGTCGGCACCAAGGTAGCCGGCGACATTGATGGTGGGCACATCTGACCTTGTTGCAAGCAGAGCCTTTTGATAGTCGGTGAGCGGGGCGCCGATCTTATTAAGGGTAATGGCTGCAATCTCGTTTGCCCCGACGGTGTCGTAGACGTTGAGCTCGGTATTGCCGGCGATTTCATAGTTAGCCCAGACGAAATATGTCGACTGATAGATACGGAAAGCGTGGCTTGCCGTATCTTCCTGAGGGTACAGCTCGTCGTTGAGAGTCGTTGCGGCGCTCGGCTGATGGTCGCCAAAAAAGACAAGGACAACCGGTCTGCCGATATTGCGGAGCTCGTTGATAAAGTACTCGAGGTCCCGGTCGGATGCGTTGATGCAGGTAAGATAGGTGTTGAGCGCGCTATTGGCGCCCTCGCTGGCTCCCTCGATCCAATAGTTTGTCAGCTCCTCGGCGGGAACGGTGCCATAGTCGTAGCCGCCGTGATTTTGCATTGTGACGTCAAAGATGAACTGCGGGGCTTCGTCGGTTCTAAGCAGGTCGAGTATCTTGTCGTAGGTGGCGTAGTCGCATACGCCGGCATGGTAACAGGGCGCACCTTCGAAATCGCCGATCGAAAGAAAGTCTCCAAAGCCCAGCTGCTGATAGATTTTATCTCGATGGTAGTTGACGGGGTTTTGCGGGTGCA
>USPT01000165.1 GCA_900556705.1 uncultured Collinsella sp. | reverse complement strand
GCCGCCTGTACGCCGTCGCCCGTTTTGTGACGATGCGCAACGACCTGGACCTGATCCAGCTCAATTCCTTCGGCTGCGGCCTGGACGCTCTGACCACCGACCAGGTGCAGGAGATTCTGGAGGCCAGCGGCAAGATCTATACCGTGCTCAAGATCGACGAGGTGTCCAACCTGGGTGCCGCGCGCATCCGCATCCGCTCGCTCATGGCAGCGCTCAAGGACCAGGAGGCCGAGCGCTTGGCCGAGGCCACGGCCGCGGGCGAGACTTACGAGCAAGGCGACGCCGCGCCGGTGGCGCCCTCCACGGATGCCCCCGCGTTCGCGAGCCGCAAGTACACGTTCGAGGCGCAGCGCGAGAGCGCTTCGACCGCGTGGCCCAAGGTGCCCTTTACCGAGCAGATGCGCGACGAGGGCTACACCATCCTGTGTCCGCAGATGGCGCCGATCCACTTTGACCTGGTCAAAGAAGTGTTCCGTGGTGCTGGCTACAACTTGGAGCTGCTGCCCTCGACCGACCACGATGCCGTCGAGGCCGGCCTGCGCTACGTGAACAATGACATTTGCTACCCGTCGATCCTGGTGACGGGCCAGATTATGGAGGCCATCGAGAGCGGTCGATACGACCTGTCCAAGACGGCCGTGGTTATCAGCCAGACCGGCGGCGGCTGCCGTGCCACCAACTACATTGCGCTCATCCGCAAGGCCCTGCGCGAGAGCGGCCACCCCGAGATCCCGGTGATCTCGCTTTCGGCCGTGGCGCTCGGCGAGGACAACCCCGGCTTTAAGATTACGCCGGCGCTGCTTAAGCAGGCAGTCTACGCGGTGCTCTTTGGCGACGTGATGATGCAGATGCTCTACCGCTGCCGCCCGTACGAGGCCACGCCCGGTGCTGCCAACGCACTCTACGAGGAGTACATGGCGCGCGCCCGCAAGCTGGCGCCTAAGTTCAACAGGCACAACTACACCAAGCTTGCGCGTGAGGCCATCCGCGCGTTCGACACCATGCCGCTCGTGGGCGAGGGCACCAAGCCGCGCGTGGGCGTGGTCGGCGAGATCTTGGTCAAGTTCCACCCTACGGCCAACAACCATGTGGTCGACGTTATCGAGCGCGAGGGCTGCGAGGCCGTGGTGCCGGGCCTGCTCGACTTCTTCCTGTACTCCATGAGCAACGCCGAGCTGCAGAAGGACGAGCTGGGAAGCTCTGCCACTACGCGCGCGGGCATGCAAGCGCTTATTAAGCTCGTGGACTGGATGCGTACGCCGGTGGAGGAGATGCTCGAAAAGTCCGAGCGCTTTGAGGCACCCGAGCGCATCGGCACCATGGCGGACAAGGCCCGCACGGTGCTTTCGGTGTGCAACAACATGGGCGAGGGCTGGCTGCTCACGGCCGAGATGCTCGACCTGATCGACCACGGCGCGCCCAACATCATCTGCACGCAGCCCTTCGCGTGCCTGCCCAACCACGTGGTGGGCAAGGCCGTGATCAAGGAGCTGCGCCGTCAGCACCCCGAGAGCAACATCGTTGCGGTGGACTACGATCCCGGTGCATCCGAGGTCAACCAGCTCAACCGCATTAAGCTCATGATCAGCGTGGCCAAGGAAAACATGCGCGCCGGCAAGGGCTTTAAGCTCGAGAAGGTGGCGCCGCTCGCGATGGACGAGGTCACCGGCCTGATGCGTGCCCATGACGGCTGCGTGAGTTGTGGGCCGGCCAGCGAGGAGGCCGTTGCATCGGTCGCCAAGCGTCTGGGGCGCGGCATTAAGAAGTAGCTTGCCTGCTATGGGCTAGATATGAGACAAACGGGTGGTAGCCGTACCGGCTACCACCCGTTTTTGCTGGACATATGTTGCGCAAATGACCTTGCTACAGCCTTCCGTGGGCTTGCCCGATTTTTGGGCCGGCTCGGGCTTTGAGGACAAGCTGCTGCAAGCCCAGGGCGATTTTTCGCTCAATGCGGGCCAGCACAGTGTGACCTATCTGCCAAACGACGAGATGATCGCTGCGGACTGCCCATCGCCACCTACGAGATGGAAGCCGAAAAGTATATCTACCGCGTGTACAAGTACGAGCTGTAGCGCTGCGCTTAGGTTTGACCAATGGAGTATGAAAACACGCCGTTCGCCGATGCCCCCTCCGCGAGTGGCAGCCATATGGTTTGATGTTAGAAACATATGGCTGTCGCTAGCCTGCTGGCGACGTTCCCCCTGACATCGGAGGTTCCAGGTATGTTTCGCGCTCCGTTAAACAACTATCGGTTGGGCTAACATGGGTCGCCGTGCTATTTCGATAACCCTTGCAGTGGTCTGCCTGGCTGTGCTCCTGGGCGCTACAGGGCTGTTTGCTATAAGCCGAGAAACGTCCTATATGCAGGAATGCGCTTCCGAAGGGTTTGCCATTGACGGTTACTATCGGGACGACAAGACGAGTCTGGAAACCCTGGCCTTTCTTGAAGAGGATAACCATCGGTGGCAACTGGTCGACAAAGACGGCAGCTGCGTTGACGGGCAGTTTAAGCGTACGGATGACCCCAACATCCTGATATTAAAGAAGGAAAACGGCGAAGAATTCGGTACGGTCCACGTGGCGTATATGTCACGCCGACGCGAGCAGGGCCAGCTCTATCTATTTAGAGATAGCAAGGTGACCCGATTTTATCTTGTGAGCACCGATCCGGCGTTTACGGTGGAGTCTGGCGATGTCGATGCGGACGTCTGATTCACGGCAATAAAACAGCGAGCGGGGCGCGGACGTGAACTACGTCCCGTTTTTTGCTTGTGCCTGCGTCGCGTCTGAGCCTCGCCGCGACTTGCGCCTGTGCGCGGGAGCCATCCCATGCTCCGCATTACTCCACATCAAATTCCACGCGGTCGAGCTCGGGCACATTGAGGTCGATGAGCTTGCGGGCGACGTGGCGGTCGTGCGCCCCAAGCGCCTCGCCTGTCGTCACATGGGCGACAATCTCGCGCTCGACGATGCCTTCTTCGTCCCCTTCGGTGGCCGAGGTCTCGACGGCGACGGTGTAATCCTTAAAGCCCGGCAGCACCGCGGCAA
>USPT01000164.1 GCA_900556705.1 uncultured Collinsella sp. | reverse complement strand
CCCGCGCACTGGCCAAGAATCCCAAGCTGCTTTTGTGCGACGAGCCCACGGGTGCACTCGACTACAAAACTGGCAAGCAGATCTTGCAGCTACTGCAGGATACCTGTCGCAAGCAGGGCATCACGGTCATTATCATCACCCATAACTCCGCGCTGGCGCCCATGGCCGATCGCTTGATTCGCTTTAAGAACGGTCGCGTGGAGAGCGAGACGGTTCAGCAAAATCCCGTGTCTATCGAGACGATCGAGTGGTAGCGCCCATGGACCAAGATCGCCAAAACAGCCAAAACCACGATACGGAGCACGCGGGTCGCGACCGGGAGTTCGCGACCTACCGCACCGCTCAAAGCTCAAACGATATGGTGCCGACGGTATTTCGCCGTGGCATCTACCGCACGATTCGGGGCAGTCTTAAGCGCTTCCTATCTATCGTGGTCATCACCGCGCTTGGCGTGAGCGTGATGTGTGGCCTTAAGGCGGGCTGCGAGGATTTGTGCGATTCGGTCGATGCCTACTTTGACCAGCAGAATGTCTATGACATTAACGTGCAGTCGACCTATGGCCTTACGCGTGACGATCTTGCGGCTATTCAAGAGGTCGACGGCGTCGAGACGGTCGAGGGCATCTACACCGAGACCGCCTACACCGCCGTGGGCACAACGCGCGAGCGCGTGGTCGTGCAAAGTCTCTCCAAGGAGAACATCGATCAGCCGGTGCTCGTGAACGGCGATTTGCCTGAGAGCGCCGATGAGGTCGCGGTGACTTCGAAGTTCCTGAAGGCTTCGGGCAAAAAGCTCGGCGATACGGTGAGTTTTGCCGCCAATGACGCGAGCTCGTCGAACCAAAGCGCCAAGGATCAGTTTGCCGCGGGCGATTACACCATTACGGCCGAGGTCCTCGATCCCACCGACGTGAGCTCCGACTCGACAGTCAACGCCTTTCGCGCTGCTTCGGCGGCGGACTATAAGTTCTATGTGAGCGAGGACGCCGCGACATCTTCTTCCTACTCCGCGGTCCACGTGATCGTCGAGGGGGCCAAGGATCTCAACTCCTATTCGGATGCCTACGCGGCAAAGATCAATGAGGTCAAGGGCAATATAGAGAAGATCCGCGAGGAGCGTGAGAAGGCGCGCGCTCAGGAGCTGACGGTCGACACGCCGACAAGCTTGGATGCGGCCGAGCGTCAGGCCGCCATGCTCTTTGGGATCGAGCAGGATAACATCAACCGCATGGCAGAGGGCAGCGAGGAGCGCGTGCAAGCGCAGGCCGACCTGGACCAGCGCCGTGCCGCTGCCGACCAACAGTTTGCCGACGCCCGCGCCGAGCTTTCCGACCTGGGCGAATGCACCTGGTACATCCAGGACCGCGGCAATATCGCAAGCTACTCGAGCGTGGAGAGCGATAGCTCGTCAATTGAGGCCATCGCCACGGTGTTCCCGTTCATCTTCTTTATCGTCGCCGTGCTTATCAGCCTCACTACCGCCACCCGCATGGTCGAGGAGGAGCGCACGCTTATTGGCCTGTACAAAGCACTCGGCTATTCGCGCGGACGCATCCTGTCCAAATACGTGGACTACTCGCTGTGGGCGTGCCTGATCGGCGGCGTGCTCGGTAACATCATCGGATTTGTGGGCCTGCCGCTGTTCCTGTTTACGGTGTTCGACGACATGTACTCGCTGCCCCAGATGCTACTTTCGTACGACATCGTGTCCTCGATCGTTTCGGTGGCGCTGTTTGCCGTGGGCGTGGTGGGCGCCACGATTATCGCCTGCCGCCACGAGATGGCCGAGACCCCGGCCTCGCTTATGCGTCCCAAGGCCCCGCGCGCTGGCTCGCGCATCTTGCTCGAGCGCATCGGCTTTATCTGGCGCCGCATGGGCTTTTTGAACAAGGTCGCTGCACGTAACCTATTCCGCTATAAAAAGCGCGCCTTTATGACCATCTTTGGCATCGCCGGCTGCACGGCGCTTGTGATTTGCGGCATGGGCATTCGTGATACGTCGGTCGCGCTTTCGCCCAAGCAGTACGGGCATATCACGCGCTATGACCTGCTGGCGGTTGCCAATCCCGACGATTTTTCACAGACGTGCGCGGCGCTCGACGAGCGAAGCGCAGCCAAGGATTCCGACGTGACCGTGTCTTCGACGCTGCCGATTATGACCGACAACGTCACCTTTACATTTGGCGGCAAGAGCGAGACCGTACAGCTGATCGTGGTGCCCGATGACCGCACGAACGACCTGGACGACTACGTGCGTCTCGAGGATGAGTCCAAAGAGCCGCTATCTTTGCGTGACGGAGATGTGTACCTGAGCAAGAGTTCACAGCTGGTGCTGGGGATTCAGCCGGGCGATACAGCACACGTCCAGGATTCGTCACTCAACGTAGCCAAGGTCAAAGTCAGCGACATTTCGCTCAACTATCTGGGCAACACGCTTTACATGACGCAGGGCACCTATGAGCGCGCGTTCGGTCGAAGCGTTCGCCTCAATGGCATCTTTGCGTTGCTTAAGGGTTTGTCGGCCGACCAGATTGCGTTTAGCAAGAAGCTTAAGAGTGACGGCTGGCTTTCGATTTCGAGCACGGCCGAGCATTGGGAGAACTTTGAGGCGAACTTCACTATTATCAATTCCGTCGTGGTGCTCGTGACCTTTATGGCGGCGTGCCTATCGTTTGTGGTGGTGTTTACGCTGTCTAATACGAATATTTCGGAGCGCGAACGCGAGCTGGCGACCATCAAGGTGCTTGGTTTCCGTCGCGGCGAGGTACACCACTACGTCAACAAGGAGACGTTGATTTTGACGGCGATTGGTGCCGCGCTGGGCGTTCCACTGGGTGGTGCGTTGGCCGAGAGCTTTACGTACATCCTGCAGATGCCGTCGCTGTACTTTGACGTTGAAGTCGAGCCGCTGAGCTATGTGCTTGCCGTGGTGCTGTCCTTCGGCTTTACGTTTATCGTCAACCTCGCCACCAACCGAACTCTCAATAAGATCGACATGGTCGGCGCCCTCAAGAGCGCCGAGTAGCCTGCCAAAAAGGGACAGGTTTATTTTGGCAGGTTTTATCTGGGCAAACGCCGGA
>USPT01000163.1 GCA_900556705.1 uncultured Collinsella sp. | reverse complement strand
CGCAGCAATGAGTAAGGAGCCTCATATGAGTGATTTTGTCCTGACCTGTGAATCCGCCGCCGATCGAACCCGTGAGTTCTTTGCGTCGCGCAATATCCCTGTCGTGTGTTTTCATTACGAGATCGACGATGTTGTCTATACGGACGATCTGTATCAGTCGATTACGCCGGACGAGTTTTTTGCCCAGATTGCCGCGGGCGCCATGCCCAAGACGTCTCAGGTGAGCGTGGGTGAGTACGAGGAGTTTTGGGAGCCGTTTGTTGCCGAGGGTAAAGACGTGCTGCACCTGACGTTGTCGTCGGGTATTTCGGGCACGTATGGATCGGCCTGCGTCGCGGCGCAGATGCTTGCGGATCGCTATCCCGAGGGCGGCAAGGTGCGCGTCATCGATTCGCTGGCGGCGTCTTCGGGCTTTGGCCTGTTGTTGGAATATGCCGCCGATGTGCGCGATAGTGGGGCTTCACTCGACGAGACGGCTGCCTGGATCGAGGAGCACAAGCTCAACCTGCACCACTGGTTCTTCTCGACCGATCTGTCGAGCTACCTGCGCGGCGGTCGCATTTCGGCCGCGAGCGCGATCATCGGCACGGCGCTTAAGATTTGCCCGCTTATGACGGTCGATTGCGAAGGTAAGCTGTCGCCACGTGAGAAGATTCGCACTAAGAAGCGCGCGATTTCCGAGATGGCTAAGACCATGATGGCACACGTACAGGACGGTGCAGATTATTCGGGTAAGTGCATCATGTCGCAGTCGGCGTGCCGCGAGGATGCCGAGGCGGTCGCGGCGCTGATTGAGGAACAGGTTCCGCAGCTTAAAGGCAAGATTGAGATCAATGACATCGGTACTCTGATTGGCTCGCATACCGGACCTGGTACGGTGGCGCTCTTCTTTATGGGCGACAAGCGCGTGGATTAATTTGCCCCATCACGTCGCTGCATGATTGCTCAAACGAAAACGGCCCGCCTCACGTTTGTGGGGCGGGCCAAGATGTTTTGCTAGCGTTTCTTTCCGCGGAAGAAAAAGCCGTGCAGTGACGGCTTGAGGCCGCGGTTGGCGCGATGCTCCTCGACGCGCTCGTGGATCGAAGCGACGCGCTCGATGACTTCGTCGGGAATCGGCACATCGGGATTCATGTTCTCGACTTGGCTGACCTCGGCGGCGGCGACCTGGTCGATAATGGGCACGTCGTCGCGCGAGATGACAGGTGTGGCGTCTTCCTTCATCTTGCGATAACGCTGCATCATGTCGGTCTGTAGCTGCTGGGCCGAAGGCGGTGTCCAGATGATGGCGTTGGCGCCGGCGGCGATGGTCTCGCGAATGCTCTCGGGCGTCTTGCCGCCCGGCGCGATAAGCGGCAGGTTGGGATAGTGCTCGCGCAGCTCGCGTAGGACCTGGGGCGTGTTCTTGCCGGCGGCGATGTTGAGAATCTTGGCTCCAGCGCGCACCTTGGCGTGGGCATCGTCGTCGCAGCGAACGACCGTGGCGATGACGGGGATGTCGGCGATGTTGGTGATGTGCTCGACCATCTCGGCAGTAGCGGGGGAGTTGACCACGCAGCCCGCCGCGCCCTGCATCTCGGAGACGGCTGCCATCTGCACGGAGCGCTTACCGGTCGTAGTTCCGCCACCCACGCCTACAAAGACCGGGCACTCGGCGACGGTCAGCAGCGCTTGCGTAATGGCGGGCTGCGGCGTGAAAGGGTAGACCGCAAAGACGGCGTCGGCGTTGGAGTTGCGGACAACCGCGACATCGGTGGTGTAAATGAGCGACTTGATGCGTCGGCCAAAGAGCGTGAAGCCGCTGGCCTCCTCGATCTCGTCGGGCATGCGAAGGGCAGCCTTGCGCAGGCGTCCGTCGATGGGCAGGGGCTCCATAGGGAGCAGGCCGTTGGGCGTGACGGCTATTTGGGGCTCGGTGAACTCGTCTGCAAGCTCGACCTCGGAAAAATCGACCGAGGCGACGATGTCCTCGTGCACCTCGGCGGGCACATCGATGGGAGCTTGGTCGTTTGCCGCCGCAGGCGTGTCGAAGGAGCTGGTGCCGACGAAGGCGTCGACGCGCTCATTTAGATCGTTGAGGGTATCCATGGAGGCTCGATTCTATGTGATGATGGCCGGCGCGATGCAGCCGGAATTGCGAATGCTAAATCGTTTGACGAGTTGATTTTTCCCCGCCGCGCCATCCGTTAGACCGAAGGGCCGGCGAACGTGAAGGAGCTGTGGTGGCGGGTATCGAGGTGCTATCTTGAAAGCCCCGTTTAAAAGAGAGGTGACGCGGTATGGAATTGACAGCAATGTTTGGCTCGATCGGCCTGTGTGTGGCCGCAATCGTTGCCGCCGCGGTCATCTACTTTGTGGTCACGGCCATTAAGGGCAAAAGGGCCGAACGCAAGGAGCGCGCGATGCTTAAACAGCATCGCGACCAGCAGGGCAAACGCGCACAGAGATAGCTTGTTGAGTTTTGGATCCGTGCGCTAGCTGCGTTTTCGGATCAGGGCAATGTAGAAGCCCTCAAAGTCGCGGCTAGGCGGAATGGTGAGCGTGCCGGGCAGGCCGTTGACGATGGCCGATACCTGACCCGCGGCAATGGCCTCGGTGAGAGCGTTGCTCTCGATATGCGGCTCCTCGCCGGCGTCCTGGGTGCGTCGTGCTTCACTTTCGCTTGGCGTGCCGTCGAGGGGGATAAGCTCGCAGTCCATATGCTTGTCGAGGGCCTCTTGCAGGGCGTCCTCGTTTTCCTGCGGCAAGATCGAACAAGTCGAATAGACGAGCGTGCCGCCCGGTTTGAGGGCCCCCATGGCGCGGTCCAGAAGTGCTCGCTGCGAGCGGGCGCACTTGCTCAGCAACTGCTCGGTGAGGCCGCGCAGGCTTTTCTCGTTGCCACTGATGACGGTGCCCGTGCCGGTGCAGGGAGCGTCGAGCAGGATGCGGTCAAAGCGGAAGAACTCGTCGAGCTCGCGTGCGTCGATGCGCATGACGGGCACGTTTTTGGCACCCTGGCGATGGAGGTTCGACTCGAGCTTTTCGGCGCGGGGAATGCTCATCTCACAGGCGGTGAGGTGCGCCTGTCCCTGGGTGAGGGCGGCGATCTGCGTCGTCTTGCCGCCGGG
>USPT01000162.1 GCA_900556705.1 uncultured Collinsella sp. | reverse complement strand
GGCGGCAGCTTCTTGCAGTATCCCGGCGCGCTCGAGGTGGGCGTTGAGTTCTTCTCGCTCTCCAAGTCGTTTAACGTCACCGGTGCCCGCATCGGCTTTTTGGTCGGTCGCGAGGATGTGGTCTCTGCCTTTGCCAAGCTGCGCGGCCAGATCGACTTTGGTATGTTCTTCCCGATTCAGAAGGCCGCCATCGCGTGCCTGAACGGTCCGCGCGATGAGGTCGAGGCGCAGCGTCTGAAGTACCAGGAACGCCGCGATGCCCTGTGCGACGGTCTTGAGGGCCTGGGCTGGGAGCGTCCCAACGCGCATGGCTCTATGTTTGTGTGGGCCAAGCTTCCCGGTGGTCGCACCGATTCCATGGCGTTTTGCGAGGAGCTCATGGAGAAGGCCGGCGTTGTGGTGACGCCGGGCGCGAGCTTTGGCCCTTCGGGCGAGGGGCACGTGCGCATGGCGCTGGTCCTGCCGCCCGATCAGATCGCTTTGGCTGTCGAGGCCATTCGCGAGGCGGGCCTGTATTAGAAACCTATTTCGACTCGTCAATAGCTCGAAACCGATTTCGTGCAGTTATTTTACGAATTCTGCAAACAATTTCGGTAAACGGTCGATTTTTGGCTGCGAATAGGAGCATAATCAAAGTCCCGATTGGATGTATTGGGATTACGACAAGCCGCTCGGGTCGTTCCCGGGCGGCTTGTTTGTGGAGAGAGATGGGAGTTTCTAATGGTTAACGAGAAGAAGGTCGCTATCGTCGGCTGCGGTTTCGTCGGTTCGTCTTCGGCGTTCGCGCTGATGCAGAGTGGTCTGTTCTCCGAGATGGTCCTCATCGACGTGGACAAGAACCGCGCCGAGGGTGAGGCCTTGGATATCGCGCACGGTATGACGTTTGCCGAGCCGATGAAGATCTACGCCGGCGATTATTCCGATGTCGCCGACGCCGCCATGATCGTCGTCACCGCTGGCGCTGCCCAGAAGCCCGGTGAGACCCGCCTGGACCTGGTCAACAAGAACGTCAGCATCTTTAAGTCCATTATCCCCGAGATTAAGAAGTCCGGCTTCGACGGCATTCTGCTCATCGTCTCCAACCCGGTCGATGTTCTGACCTACGCCGCCATCAAGATGTCCGGCCTGCCCGAGGGCCACGTCATCGGTTCCGGCACCGTGCTCGACACCGGCCGCCTGCAGCAGATGCTTGGTGCCCACGTCGAGGTTGACCCGCGCGATGTCCAGGCCTATGTCATGGGCGAGCACGGCGACTCCGAGTTTGTCGCTTGGTCCAGCGCTCAGGTTGCCGGCGTTCCGCTGAACACCTTCTGTGAGCTTCACGGCCACCTGGAGCATGAGGCTGCCGAGAAGCGCATCGCCGAGGACGTCAAGAACTCCGCCTACACCATCATCGAGAAGAAGCACGCCACCTACTATGGCGTCGCCATGGCCGTCAAGCGCATCTGCACCGCCGTTATGCGCGATGAGCAGACCGTTCTGCCCGTCTCCTCGCTCATGGTGGGCGAGTATGGCCTGTCCGATCTTGCCATCTCCATGCCGACCGTCGTTGGCCGCGACGGCGTTGTCTGCCGCGTCCCCGTGCCGCTGGACGATGACGAGCAGCATGAGCTCACCGTCTCCGCCAAGGCCCTCAAGGACATCATCGACAGCGTCGACTTCTCCTGCTAAATCAAGCTCGCTAGAGCGAAAAGCTACAATGAAGGCGTCCGGGTCCACACGGCCCGGACGCCTTTTTGGTGCAAAGTAACCTGACCCCAATGCACCATAGTTGATGGGAGGGCCATGTCGGATTCGCCTAATTTTTTGACCTATGCCCAGACGGCGTTTGATCCGTTTGAGGAGCGGCCGTTCTGCGCGGTGGATAGCCTGGTCTTTGCGTGGTTGTCCTATTTGCGTTTGCCGGGTGATATGGCGGAACTGACGAACTGGCAGGGCCTAGACGTACGCGAGCTGCTGCGTGCCGAGTGCTACCGGGACATGATTGACGACTTGTGGGACCCAGAGGGGAGCAGGGCCTTGCTGGAGGCCGTGGCAGCAAGCCCTCGCTACCGTGGCGTGCACGTTTGCGGCTATCGTGCCGTGAGCGATGTGGTGGCGACAGAGCAGTTTGCAGCCATGGCGTTCCGGTTTCCTGCGGGGTTTAGTTATCTTTCCTTCCGGGGGACCGACAGCACGATTGTGGGCTGGAAAGAGGACTTTAACATGGCATTCCGGTGTCCTGTGCCGGCCCAGGAATCCGCGGCACGTTATGTGGACGAGGCGGCGGATGCGATTGACGGGCCGCTTTTGTGCGGAGGTCATTCCAAGGGTGGAAACCTTGCGGTGTACGGTGCGGCGATGTGCTCCAACATCGCCCGTGAGCGAATCGAACGGGCGTATTCCCATGATGGCCCGGGCTTCGTCGAGGAGTTTCTGAACGGCGACGCCTTTGCCGATCTTTCCGGTCGAATCGACAAGACGCTACCTCGGTCGTCGATCTTTGGCATGATGTTCGAGACACAGGAGGACTATGCCATCGTTGAGAGTACCGAGTTCAGCCTGCTGCAGCACAATCCCTTTAGCTGGGTGGTTGATGGTCGCGACTTCGTGTACTGTGAGCGCCTGTCCGCCGGTGCTCGATACGTTGATGGCTCCATTCGCGAGATGCTGCTTGCAGTGTCGCCTAGCGAGCGCGAGCGTTTTGTAGATGCATTGTTCTCCGTGTTTGAGGCTACGGGTGCTGAGCGGTTTGCGGATATCGCTGGGAATCTGCGCGAGAGCCTACCCGTGATGCTCCAGGCAGCGCAAGGCTTTGACAAGGATACGCGACGCTTTGTCTCACAGACCATCGTGGCAATCCTTAAATGCGCATTGCTGCCCAAACGACCCCAGATCGACATGCCCGCTGCCGGCAAGAGCTTGGCAGAACAGCTCGAGGTTTGGCAGTCCGAGCTCTTGCGCTAGCCATTGGTGCAAAGCAACCTGCCCCCGATGCACCAATCTTCGATGCGCCCGGGGCGGGCTCGACCGCTATACTGGTTCGTGCCGAAATCGATCTAGAACGGAATGCCGTATATGAAAATCAATCACGCGATTCTGCATATCCTGGACTTTGACTCTGCCGTCAACGT
>USPT01000161.1 GCA_900556705.1 uncultured Collinsella sp. | reverse complement strand
TCCGTCATGCTCTCCCCTTTCGCTGGGTTGATGGTCCCCTCCAGCATACCCCGCCACGCCAGTGCCGCACTCTTCATTCCATGCTTAATTCCGCGCCGCTCACCAAGTTGAGCCATCATGCCCGCGCTCCCTTTGCGACAATTGCGCTAACAGGACGAGAGGAGCCGTCATGAAACCACGTAACATTGCCATCGTCTGCGGTGTCGCGGGAGTCGCCGTCGGCCTTGCCGCTGCCACCGGTATCGTTTATCACAAGCAAATCAAGTCCGCCGCGTCGCTCAAACGCTTGACCGGCTACGTAGATGGCTATGACCTGTACGCAATCGACATCGCCTACGACTACGATCTTGATCGCATCATCGCCGCTGGCGTGCGCGACGACCAGGCCTACATCGATGCCGTGGTGGCGCAGGTGCTGCCCGGTGTGCCGGCACATGTCCAGGCACCCCAGTTTGCCTGCAGCGCTTTTGTCGCCGTAGATGCCGAAGGCCGCGTGCGCACCGGTCGCAATTACGACTTTAAGGACGACACCTCGGCGCTGCTGGTGCGCAATCACCCACGAGGCGGCTATACCTCCATCGGGTTTGCCGCCCTTAACAACCTGGGCGATAACACTCCGCTTGACTCCGTCACCGGACGCGCCGCGGCGTTGATGGGCCCGTTTGCCCAGCTCGACGGTGTTAACGAATGCGGCGTGTCCATTGCCGTACTCACCCTGGATTCCAAGCCCTGTGACCAGGACACGCAACGCCCCGTCATCAACACTTCGCTCGCCATCCGTCTGGTGCTCGACCGCGCGGCTACCACGCAAGAGGCCGTCGACCTGCTTTCCGCCTACGACATGCACGCCATGGCAGGACGCGATTACCACTTCTTTATCAACGACGCCGCCGGTGACGCGCGCGTAGTAGAGTGGGACCCGCGCGATCCGGACCGCGCTTTCAAAGCGACCCCTGTTCGCCAGGTCACGAACTTCTACGCCTGCTATGGCGACGAAGTGCTGCCCAACCAAAAGAATGGCGAGCTGGGCCATGGTAAAGAGCGCGCCGTCGCAATCGCCGATGTCCTTGACGCCCATGTCGGCGCCCAAGACGAGGCAGTCGCTTGGAAGGCCCTACGCGCTGCGGCGCAAAAGCCCAATCCGGAAGACATCACCAGCAACACGCAGTGGTCGGTCGTCTTTGACAATACCGAGCCCGCTGCCGCCATCACGCTGCGCCGTCACTGGGGCAACGTCGATGCCTTCGCACTGTAAGGAGCCAGGCCCGTCGACCTTACGTTCCCTGACGTTGCTCACATTTCCATACGCTTGAGCTAACACGTTTTACCCCCGTATCAACAGTGTGCGGGGGTAAACTTATGCGCATGTTATAACTTGCCCGGAAGGATTCATCATGCTCAGGATCGGTCTTCTTACCAGTGGCGGCGACTGCCAGGCGCTCAACGCCACCATGCGCGGCATCGTCAAAACGCTTATGACCAATAGCAAAGAACCTATCGAGATCTATGGTTTTGAGGACGGCTACCAGGGCCTTATCTACAGCAGATTCCGTGTCATGACGCCCGCCGATTTTAGCGGTATCCTCACCCGCGGCGGCACCATCTTGGGCACGAGCCGCACACCGTTCAAGCGTCTGGACATTCCCGAGGCCGACGGCGTCGAAAAGGTGCCGGCAATGGTCCACACCTATCATAAACTGCAGCTCGACTGCCTATTTATGCTGGGCGGCAACGGCTCCACCAAGACCGCCAACCGTCTGCGCGAAGAGGGCCTCAACGTTATCGCCCTGCCTAAGACCATCGATAACGACACCTGGGGCACCGAGCTGACGTTTGGCTTTACGAGCGCCATCGACGTCGCCACCAAGTGCATCGACGACATCCACACCACCGCTTCGAGTCACGGCCGCGTGTTTGTCATCGAGATCATGGGCCACAAGGTTGGCTGGATCCCGCTGTATGCCGGCGTCGCGGGCGGTGCGGACGTCATCCTGATCCCCGAGATTCCCTACGACATGGATAACGTCATCAAGACCATCGAGCATCGCATGGAGACCGGCAGCCGCTTTACGATTGTAGCCGTCGCCGAGGGCGCTATCTCCAAGGAGGACGCGGCGCTGTCCAAGAAGGAGTACAAGAAGAAGCTCGCCGAGCGCACGAGCCCGTCGATTGTCTACGACATCGCCAAGGAGATCGAGGCCAAGACCGGTCGTGAGACCCGCGTCGCCATCCCCGGCCACACGCAGCGCGGCGGCCAACCCGACGCTCAGGACCGCATCTTTGCGACCCAGTGCGGCGTCGAGGCGGCACTTGGCTGCCTACGCGGCGAGTTTGGCTACATGATCGCCCTGCGCGACGGCAAGATGTGCCACATGCCGCTCGAGGAGGTCGCCGGCAAGCTCAAGTATGTCGATCCCCAGAGCGACCTGGTGCGCGAGGCCAAGGCGTTGGGCATCAGCTTCGGCGACGAATAGCCTCGGCCGAAACTGCTCTCATCGGAGGCCCCAGGGCTTACCTCCCAAATCGTCCTCGGACATGTCAGGACCCCGCCGTGCGCTTCGCGCGGCGGGGTCCTTCCGTCCTGCGGAAAGATTTGGGAGGTAAGCCCTGGGGCCTCCTGCGGTAACTAGGGAGGCCGAGGCTATTTGTCTTCTTGCTGCGGGTGCCTGGTCTGAAATTAAGTTGCGGTGAAATAGTTCCTGCTTAGCCCGCAAATGGCTGAATCTAAGAACTATTCCACCGCAACTTACGAATGATCGGAGCGGCTACAGCACAAGCGTCGGCGTTCGTTTGATGGTCCGCCACGAAAAGGAGCCATCTACTACGTTTAACTCGATGGGGCCAACCATGACCGCCTTTTTCGAAAATCGACAGGCCTTCTACCTTCGGTTTTATTTTTTCGTTTTCCCGGCATGGTTGAGGGTATCCAATTAAACGTAGTAGATAGGCCCGTTTTGTGGCATACAACCCATTCAAGCCCAATCTCGAAGGCTAAAGAGCGCCTCTCATCCACGCCTGCGAGCGAAAAGCAAATAGAATGAAAGGCAAATGAAAAGCCCATTTGACGAGCGGAGGACATATGCGCGACGTAGCCGAAAGCGACTGGAAGCTGTTT
>USPT01000160.1 GCA_900556705.1 uncultured Collinsella sp. | reverse complement strand
AACCAATCGGCAGCGTGCAGATCTGAACACGCGTACGCGGTACGCGGTAGGTAAAGCCGTAGCCCACGCCCTCACCCATCGCAGGGTGTGCCACGCGCGTCACGCGCGCATGGACGCTCATAACGGGATCAAGCTGCATCACGCGGCCACTCAGCTCGCACGGCTGCATGCCATACAAGCCAACGCCGGCGCGGATCATATCAAAATGCATCGAGGGGTCGAGCATCGAGGACGGCGTGTTGGCGCAGTGCACGATACCGCACTCAAAACCCGCATCCTTAATGGCCTGAACGGCCTCGGTAAAGCGCTGACACTGCAGCTTGTAGTCCCAGCCCGAAGGTTCATCGGCCGTGGCGAAGTGCGTAAATACGCCGTTGCACTGAATACCGCGATGGAAATTTATACCGCGGACAAAGTCGAGCACCTGCGTGTAGTGAACGCCGATACGATTCATGCCCGTCTCGATGGCGAGATGATACTTGCCCACTTTGCCCGCCGCGACGGCACATTCGCCATACGCAAGAGCAAAGTCAGACGTATAGACCGAAGGCATGATATCAAACTCGAGCAACGTCGGAATGGCCTCGATAGGCGGCTCGCTTAGGATGAGGATGGGTTTCGTAATCCCGCCCTGTCGGAGCTCAACGCCCTCGTTAACCGTCGCCACGGCAAACATGTCGGCACCGGCCGAATACATGATCTTGGCGCACTCAACAGCTCCATGACCATAAGCATCGGCCTTGACCACGCAGCACAGGCGCTGACGTGGATTCAGCAAGTTCTTATAGGCCCTCGTGTTGCGACGGAGCGCCCCGCGGTCGATCTCGACCCAGGACCAGCGCGTCAAATCGGCTTTATTCATGATTAGTCATCCGACCCTTCGTCCATGATTCCCAGATCTTCGAGCGCATCCTTTGCCGCCAGTTCCATGGCCGGACCGATCAAGTCGATAAGATCGGTCGCGATGACGCTCTTCTCACCATACTCCGTCGCCGCGGCAAAACCGGCGTAGCTGTGAAGTGCGACGGCGTACGAATACAGCAACTCCCAACGATCCATCTCGTCGCGCATGGTGGCAAGCGTGCCGGCCAAAATACCCGCGAGAACATCACCCGAACCGGCAGTTGCCAGAGAAGCCGGACCCGAGAGCGGCAGCAGCACACGCTCAACGCCACAGATAGCCGTCGTCGGCCCCTTGGCAATGACCACCAGATTGTCAGAGCCTGCAGCCCAGACAACCTTCTGCGCGGCTGCAATCGCAGTACCAAGGTCGTTCACCTCGTCACCGGCAACCAGACGCGAAAGTTCACGATAGTGCGGCGTCATAACCAACGGCTGCTCGCGACGATACATCTCGGGATTACTATCAATACCGTCAATGGCAATCTTAGCAAGGCAGTTGAGTGCATCGGCGTCCAAGATAAGCGGCACATCAAGCTCGAGCAAGCCCGAAACCACCTGCATAGCGCCGGCAGATGTCGTCATACCGGGACCGCACAGTACACAGCTGTACTTCTTTGCAATCTCGCACACAGTCATGCGCGCAGCGGCACCAAAGGAGCCGCGGGAATCAGACGGAATAGCAAAGACGGGAATCGAAGGAAGTGCCATGCGAATAAGATTGGCGCAGGCGTCAGGAGCCGCGACTGCCACGTAACCAGCACCCGCGCGAGCTGCAGACTTGGCCGCCATAATGGCAGCACCAGGATATTGCGCAGATCCGGCGACAATAAGCACAGAGCCACGGGAATACTTATCGATATTCGTAGGTAGTGGGGCAAAGTAATCAACTAAGTCACCGGGCTCGACAATCTCGGCGGCGTGGTCGACATCATCGATGACCTCGTCAAGACGGTCGTAAAGATTGCCGCAGATCAAATCGCCAGCATACTCAGGACCATCAGCGCTATACAGACCAATCTTGGGCGCAATCATCGTCACCGTATGCTCGGCACGAATGCAGTCGTCATCAACAACGCCCGTCTCGGCATTCAGGCCCGAGGGGACATCAATGGATACGACACAATCGGCGCATTCATTGACCGTAGGAATCCAGATGGAGAACGGCGCACGCAGATTTCCGTGGAAACCGGTACCAAAAATGGCATCGACAACAACATCGGCCTTATCGATCAAAACCTCGAGTTCGTCACGCGAGGGGCCGACGCAAACGTGCACATCGCGGCCGGCAGTACGACGAGCAACATGACGTGCCAGAGCAGCAGGAATCTCATCCGGCTCAACCGGAGAAACGATATCCACGTCCACACCCTTATGGCTCAGGATATCGGCGGCAACCCAACCGTCGCCGCCATTATTACCAAAACCGACCAGAACGAGAACCCGATCGGGATTGAGCTTCAAGACCTCGTTGGCGGCAAACTCACCCGCCAGCTCCATAAGCTCGGCCTTCGAAGTCCCTTCGCGTTCGATGATATCCTCGAGACGAACGACTTCTTCGGTACTCAAAACCGGTTTCATCTATGCTCCTAGCGTATCTTGCGAAGCATCGCCCAGGTGCTCCGTCAATGCTGAATTCTGCAGCTGCTCAAGCTCATCTAAAACAGAGCGAGCCTCTTTAAATGTCTGCGCTACGCGTTTCTTGGTGCTCACCTTTTCCTCTTTTGGCTTAGGCCGAGCATCTTCGGTAATCGCGATGGCATTCGCAACGGCCAAGTCTCCTGTAAGCGTAATGGAAAGAGCGACTTCAACAACACCCAGTTCTTGAGCGATCTCGAGAGCACGGCCCGAAAGCAGCGCCTTCGGTTTGCCGAGTTTATCACGCGTAACCGAAACATCCTTGCGACCCACGCCTTGACTAAAACCCGTGCCGAGAGCTTTAAGCACCGCCTCGCGCGAAGCAAAGCGGCTCGCATAGTGAGCAGCGGGACGCGATGATGCATCGCAGTACGCACGCTCTTCTTCGGTAAACACAAGCCGAGCAAACGACGGCGTCTTTTCAAGAATTGATTTCATCCGGGAAATCTCGACGATATCAACGCCGATACCAGCTTCAGCCATGTTCACCTCCATATCGCACAGACTAAGTTATTGTAGCCCGTTCACAGAAGATGCGACAAACGAGGGTTATAAAACACAGCTACTTGTGAGACAAAAGCCCGTAAACGCAAAAAGGGGGAGGCCGCGAGGCCTCCCCCTTCCAAGTTCAAGCGTACGGCTCGGT
>USPT01000159.1 GCA_900556705.1 uncultured Collinsella sp. | reverse complement strand
GGGCAAAGGCGGCCACGCCGGGGTTCTGAAGGCCCACGGAGTTGATCATACCGCCGGGGATCTCGGCCATGCGGGGCGCGGGGTTGCCGGGCCAGGGCTCGGCAGCGCAACCCTTGGTGGTGATGGCGCCCAGCTGGGAAACATCAAAGAAGTTCTGGAACTGCCAGCCGTAACCAAAAGTACCGGCTGCGGTGTTGATGGGGTTCTGCATCTTGACGCCGCCGAAATCGACGGCCATGTTCACGGTACCCACTAGAAGACCACCACCTTGGAAGCATCGAACACGGGGCCGCACATGCAAGCGCCCTTCATACCGTCGACCGTCTCGACATTGCAGGTGTTGCAGGCGCCAAAGCCACAGCTCATCATGCGCTCGAGCGACACCTCGCAGTACGCACCGGCCTCGGCGGCAGCGGCGGCGACCTTCTTCATCATGACAGCGGGGCCGCAGCTGGCCACATAGTCGTAGCCGCCCTCGCCGAGCAGCTCGGCTGCCGGGTCGGTGCAAAAACCGTGCGTGCCGAGCGTGCCATCATCGGTGCACACGTTAACCGTGGCGCCCAGCGCGCGGAACTCATCGACACCCACGGCCTTGGAAGCGGTGCCAAAGCCCAGGCAAACGTCGACATCCACGCCCTGCTCGACAAGCTTGCCGGCGAGGCAGAGCACGGGCGGAACGCCGATGCCGCCCGCCACGAGCAGCGCCTTCCTGGTGCCCTCGGGAACAAGCCAGCCGCGGCCGCCAGGGCCCAACAGGTTGGACTTGGAGCCGGGGGCCATCTGCGACAGACGACGGGTGTCGTCGCCCACGACGGCGTACCACAGCTCGACGGTACCGGCCTGGGCATCGGCGCGATAGAAGCTCAGGGGCACGCGAAGCAGCGAGGACGCATCGCCGGGCACGGCGATGTTCACAAACTGACCGGGCTTGAGCGCACTTGCAAGCTTGGGGGCCGAGATGACGAGCGAGAAGATGCCGTCGGCGATCTCCTGGTTCGAGACGACCTCGAAGTCGTGCATGCGTGCAGTGGAAGGTGTGGGCATAGACGCTCCAATCCCCCATGCGATTGCATGGTCAAAACGAACAGAAAGCGCGGCACCGCAAGGGCACCGCGCACAAAAGCGATAAGGCTATGCTAGCAGATGCAGCCGTCGGCGAGCGCCTGCTTACCGCCGACAAACACATCGGTGGCACGACCGGTAAGCGTGCGGCCGGCAAAACCGGAGTTCTCGGCGCGCGACTCATAACCGTCCTCGCCGACCGTCCAGGTGGCAGAGGGGTCGAACACGGTCAGGTCGGCAACGGAGCCCGCCTTGACCTGAACCTGGTCGAGGCCCAGAATCTCACGCGGCTTGATGGCCATGAGCTCGACCATGCGGCCCACGCTCATCTTGCCCGTGTTGACCAGCTCGGTGAGTACGAGCGACAGCGAGGTCTCGAGGCCGATCATGCCAAAGGGCGCAAGCTCGAACTCGCGGGCCTTCTCCCACGGGGTGTGGGGAGCGTGATCGGTGACGATAGCGTCGACGGTGCCGTCGATGACGCCCTGACGGATGGCCTCGGCATCCTCCTCGGTACGCAGCGGCGGATTGACCTTGAGCGAGGTGTTGTAGGTCTCGTCCAGGTCGTTCTCGGTCAGGAACATGTGGTGCGGGGTGGCCTCGCAGGTAACCTGAACGCCAGCGGCCTTACCGGCACGCACGATCTCCAGGCCATGGGCGGTGGAGATGTGCTGGATGTGCAGCTTGGCACCGGTCAGCTTGGCGATCTCGATGTCGCGGGCGATCTGGAGCTCCTCGCCGGCAGCCGGCCAACCCTCGAGGGCCAGACGGGTCGAGACCTTGCCCTCGTTGATCTGGCCGTGGCCGACCAGGTCCTCGTCCTGGCAGTGGCTCATGAAGACCTTGCCGAACATCTTGCCGTAGTCCATGCAGCGACGGAGCATGCCCGCGCCCTGCACGCCGCGACCGTCATCGGTGAAGGCGACGGCGCCGTGGGCGACCATATCGCCCATCTCGGACATGGCCTCGCCCTTAAGACCGCGGGTCATGGCGCCCGACGGATAGACGCGGCAGTGGCCGACCTCGGCAGCGCGGGACTTGACGAACTCCACGACAGTTCCGTTATCGGTTACGGGATCGGTGTTGGGCATGGCGCACACGCCGGTAAAGCCGCCCTTGGCAGCTGCGCGGGTACCGCTCTCGATGTCCTCTTTGACCTCGTAGCCGGGCTCGCGAAGGTGAACGTGCATATCCACCAGGCCGGGGACGAGGTACTTGCCGGAAAGGTCGCGGACCTCGGCTCCCTCGACGGCGAGATTCTCGCCGACCTCGGCGATCTTGTCGCCGTCAATCAGGACGTCAACGACACCGTCAAGCTCGACGGACGGGTCGACGACGTGGGCATTCTTAAGAAGCAAGGCCATTATCGGCACCTCCAAGCAGCAGATACAGGATAGCCATACGCACGCAGATACCGGCGTAGACCTGCTCCAGGATGACGGAGCGTTGCGGGTGGTCGGCCATATAGGAGTCGAACTCGACGCCGCGGTTGATGGGACCCGGGTGGCAGATGATCGCATCGGGCTTCATGAGCTTCTCGCGGTCCTTGGTCAGGCCGAAGAGCCTGTGGTACTCACGAATGGTCGGGAACGGGGCACCCTCGAGGCGCTCCTGCTGCACGCGCAGCATGTAGACGACGTCCAGCTCGGGCAGGACGGAATCGAGGTCGCTCGTCACGTGGTCGCAGCCCAGAACCTCGGGCGCCGGCGGCAGCAGCGTGCCGGGGGCGACGGCGTAGGTCTCGCAGCCCATGATCTTAAGGGCGGGGATCAGCGAGCCGCAGACGCGGGAGTGCGCGATATCGCCGACGACAGCGACCTTCAGACCGTGGAAGTCACCCTTGTGCTCCCAGATGGTGTACAGGTCGAGCAGGGCCTGCGTGGGATGGTTGTGCTTGCCGTCACCGGCGCAGATGACGCTCGCGGGCGAGTTCTGCGTGACGATGTAGGGAGCGCCGGCGTGCTTATCACGCACGACGATACAGTCGATCTTATAGGCGTTGAGGGTCTCGACGGTGTCGACAAGGCTCTCGCCCTTGACTGTGGAGGTCGAGGAGCCGCCAAAGTTAAGGCTGTCGGCCGAAAGACGCTTCTCGGCGAGCTCGAAGGAGCTGCGGGTGCGCGTCG
>USPT01000158.1 GCA_900556705.1 uncultured Collinsella sp. | reverse complement strand
GTGAGCGCATTGAGCTCATCACCGCAGCTCAGCTGCCCGATCTCTATCACAACATCGATGAGCTCGAGCCGGCACCCGGTTCGGTTGAGTTGCTGCGCTACCTTGCGGCCAACCGCGATTTAATCGGATCGCTGCTGGGCCCGGGCGGCGACCCCGCCTTTATTAAAAAGATCATCGATACCGCACGCGAGGCCGTGGTGCCGCGCGCACAGACGGGCATTTTGGGCTTGGCGCTGGGCACCTTCTTTGACTACTACGTCACCTATGTCGTGAGTGCCGAGGTCGGCATGATCCAGCGTTGGTTTGAGCGTGACCTTTCTGAATCGCCCGAGACCATGGCGCGCATTATGACGGTTATCGCCTTTGTGCGCCCCGGCGACCTGTATGGCCAACCCATCGATATCAACGTGCCGGAATACGGCATGAAGCTATTGAACCTGCAGCTCGAGGACGCGGTCGACACCACCGCAACCGTCGAGTCCAACAACTAAGAGGAGAGACAATGAGCAAACTCGTCGAGGGCATTAAAGACCGCGTGGTCGCTGCTGCACGCGAGGCCGCGCCCACCGTGGTGGACGCCGCGCAGAAGGCTGCGGCCGCGGCTGCCGAGAAAGTTGCCGAGGCAGTTGCCGATGTCAAGAACGCGGCAGGGGAGACGTCCGTCGCTAGCGAGCCCGCCACGTCCGCCGAGCCCGTAGCCGCCGCCCACGCCCCCGAAGGCGCAATCTTCAACCCCGAGAACGCTCGTGGCAACCTGCACCTGGGCATTGACGTGGGCTCCACCACCGTTAAGCTCGCCGTGCTCAACGACGATAACCAGATCGTCTACGCCAAGTACCAGCGCCACCACACCGACGTCCGTGCCTGCGCCCGCGACCTGTTCGAGGGCGCTGCGACCGTGCTGCCGACGGCCCAGATGACCTGCGCCATCACCGGCTCGGGCGGCCTTCTGCTGTCCCAGTGGCTCGACCTGGAGTTTGTCCAGGAGGTCATCGCCAGTAAGCGTGCCGTCGAGGCCCTCATCCCGGCCACCGATGTCGCTATCGAGCTGGGCGGCGAGGACGCCAAGATCATCTACTTCGATAACGGCATCGAGCAGCGCATGAACGGCACCTGCGCCGGCGGCACGGGCGCGTTCATCGACCAGATGGCAACCCTGCTGCACACCGACGCCAGCGGCCTCAACGAGCTCGCGGCCAACGCCACCACCATCTATCCCATCGCCAGCCGCTGCGGCGTTTTTGCCAAGACCGACGTGCAGCCGCTGCTCAACGAGGGCGCCCGCCCCGAGGACGTGGCCGCCTCCATCTTCCAGGCTGTCGTGACCCAGACCATCTCGGGCCTGGCGTGCGGCCGTCCCATCCGCGGCAACGTCGCCTTCCTGGGCGGCCCGCTGCAGTATCTCTCCGAGCTGCGCCACCGCTTCTACCTCACGCTCAATCTGGACGAGGAGCACCGTATCGTGCCCCAAAACGCTCACCTGTTTGTGGCGAGCGGCGCCGCCATGGCGCACGAGTCCAACAAGCTCAGCACGTTCCCGCAGCTCATCGGGGCCATCGATGCCCTGGGTGACACGCAGGGTGCCGAGGTTGAGCGTCTGGATCCGCTCTTTGCCACCGACGAGGACTTTGCCGAGTTCAAGGGCCGCCACGACACCGAGGTCGTCCCCAAGGGCAAGCTCGAAGGCTACACCGGCCGCGTGTTTATCGGTATCGACGCCGGCTCCACCACTATGAAAGCCGCACTCGTGGGCGAGGACGGTCAGCTGCTGCACACCTGGTACGGCAACAACAACGGCGACATCCTAGGCACGGCCAAGGTCATCATGGCTGATTTCTACAACCACATCCCCGCCGGCTGCACCATCGGCCACGTGACCACCACGGGCTACGGCGAGGCGCTGCTCATTGAGGCCCTCAAGGCCGACTCCGGCGAGATCGAGACCGTCGCGCACCTGCGCGGCGCCAAGGCGTTCCTGCCCGGCGTCGAGTTCATTCTTGACATCGGCGGCCAGGACATGAAGTGCCTGCGCGTCAAGGACGGCGTTATCGAGCACATCATGCTCAACGAGGCCTGCTCGTCGGGTTGCGGTAGCTTTATCGAGAGTTTCGCCGTGTCTATGAACATGGACGTGCGCGCGTTCGCCGATGCCGCCATCCATGCCAAGGCCCCCGTCGACCTGGGCAGCCGCTGCACGGTCTTTATGAACTCTCGCGTCAAGCAGGCGCAAAAGGAAGGCGCCACGGTGGGCGACATCGCGGCCGGCCTGTCTTATTCCGTCATCAAGAACGCCCTGTTCAAGGTCATTAAGCTGCGCGACCCCAAGGAGATCGGCAGCCAGGTGATTGTTCAGGGCGGCACCTTTATGTCCGATGCCACGCTGCGCGCGTTTGAGCAGCTCACTGGCGTTCACGCCGTGCGTCCCGACATCGCCGGCTGCATGGGCGCCTACGGTGCGGCCCTGCTCGCCCGCGATCGCGCCGGCGCCGATGGCACTTCGACCATTCTTTCTGCCGAGGACATCGCGCACCTCACCGTGACGCAAAAGCATGTCCGCTGCGGCCGTTGCTCCAACAACTGCCAGCTCACTGTCAACGACTTTGGCGGCGGCAGGCGCTTCATTACCGGCAACCGCTGCGAGAAGGGCGCCGGCCACAAAAAGCAGAAGACCGAGGCCCCCAACCTCTTCAAAAAGAAAAACGAGCTGCTCTTTAACCGCGAGGTGCTGAGTCCCGACGAGGCCCCGCGCGGCACCGTGGGTATCCCGCGCGCGCTCAACATGTACGAGAACTACCCCTTCTGGCACGCGTTCTTTACGCGCTTGGGCTTTAGCGTGCAGCTATCTGACCAGTCGAGCAAAAAGACCTACCAGGCGGGCATCGAGTCCATGCCGTCCGAGAGCGTGTGCTACCCGGCAAAGATGAGCCACGGCCATGTGATGAACCTTATCGACCGCGACGTCGACTTTATCTGGATGCCGTGCGTGCGCTGGGAGCGCAAGGAGGATCCGACCGCTGGCAACTGCTACAACTGCCCCATCGTCATGAGCTACCCCACGGCGTTGGCACTCAACATCGACGAGATCCGCGAGCAGAACATCGAGTTCCTGTATCCGTTTGTGCCCTATCACGACAAGACCGAGCTCAAGCGCCGTCTGTACCAGGTGCTCGCCGTCGACCGTGTGGCCGATGCGCAAGCCGGTCGCGGTCGCG
>USPT01000157.1 GCA_900556705.1 uncultured Collinsella sp. | reverse complement strand
GGTAGTTTTTGAAGATGACCTCGCCGCCGTCTTGCGTGGCGTCCAGATCGACATCCCCCATGATGCCAAAATCGTGGTCGCCATCCTCGTCGGCAAAGATCTGGTGCACGTGCCATACGTGCGCGGTCTTCTCGTCGGACTCGTCAATGGAAAACATCGCGGCGCTGCGGGCATCTCCGTCGGTGAGGATTTCCTCGTGCTGCTCGTGGTAAGCGTCGAGTGTTTTTTGCCAGCGGATCTCGCTCATGCCCCAGTCGTCGTCGAGCTCGCCCAGGTCGCGAACGTGCTCGCGGGCGGCAAGGGTCACGCGGCGGAAGAGCGCGTTGCGCACCAATAGCGTGCAGCCGCGACGGTCCGCCACGACCTCGTCGATGCCCTGCGGCGGCGCGGCGTCGAGGGCTGCCGGGTTGCCGGCGTTCTCCCACTCGTCCACCAGGCTCGAGTCCACCGAGCGCACCACAAAGCCCAGCCACGAGATAATGTCGCGCAGGCGCTCGTCGCGCTTCTCGATGGGCACGGTGCGGTCGAGTGAACGGTAGGCCTCGGCTAGGTAGCGCAGCAGAATGCCCTCGGAGCGGGCGATGCCGAGCTTTTGAATGTAGCCCTTAAAATCGCTCGCGCTTTCCAGCATATCGCGCAGGACGCTCTTGGGAGAGAGCTGATAGTCGTTTGCCCAGGGCACTTCCTGGCAGTACTTGTCAAAGGCGGCGTCGAGCAAATCCTCGAGCGGCTTTTCGTACGTGACGTCTTGAATGCGCTCCAAGCGCTCCTCATACTCGACGCCGTCAGCCTTCATTTCAGCCATCGCGCGGTCGCGCGCGGCGCGCTCCTGTGCGTGCAGCACCTGCTTGGGGTCCTCGAGCGTTGCCTCGACCATCGAGATCAGATCCATGGTATAGGTCTCGCTCTCGGGATCGAGCAGCTCCAACGCGGCAAGCAAGAACGGCGAGAGAGGCTGATCGAGCGCGAAGTCCTCGGGCAGATCGACCGTCAGTGCATAGTCGATGTCTGGTGCGGCGTCAGTCGGGGCGTCGGGTGCGGGCGGCACCTCGGTGCGAACGACGACGCCGGAATCGATGAGTGTGGCGAAGATTTCATCGGCGCGAACCTCGAGCTTGGCCTTTTCCTCGGGGGTCTGCAGGCTCGTCTCGATGAGGTCGTGTACGCGGGCACGGGCGTCGCCGCCCTGCTCGACCACGCTAATCACCATGGAGTGCGTGATGCGCAGGCGCGGCTTGAGCGTCTCGGGTTGAGTCTCAATCAGGCGCTCAAAGGTCTGCTTGTTCCAGGTGACAAAGCCCTCGGGGGCCTTCTTCTTTTTAATCTTGCGGAGCTTCTTGGGGTCGTCGCCCGCTTTGGCCATAAGCTTGGCATTCTCGATCTCGTGCTCGGGTGCCTCGGCAATCACCATGCCCTCGGTATCAAAGCCCGAGCGGCCGGCGCGACCGGCAATCTGATGGAACTCGCGGGCGCGCAGGCGACGCATCTTGTAGCCGTCGAACTTGGTGAGCGCGGTGAGCACCACGGTGTGGATGGGTACGTTGATGCCGACGCCGAGCGTATCGGTGCCGCAGATGACGGGCAGCAGGCCCTGCTGCGCCAAGCGCTCGACCAGCAGACGATAGCGCGGCAGCATACCGGCGTGGTGCACGCCGACGCCACAGCCGAGCAAGCGCTTGAGGATCTTGCCGAAAGCCGTGGAGAAGCTCGTGCCTTTGGCGGCTTCCTTGATGGCTTCGCGCTGCTCTTTGCTGGCGATGCCGAAATTGGCAAGCGACTGCGCCGTCGCAAGGGCGGCGTCCTGGCTAAAGTGCACGATATAGAGCGGGGCCTCTCCACGGCGCATGGCGAGCTCGACCGTGCCCTCGAGGGAGGTCGTGACATAGTCGTAGCTCAGCGGCACAGGGCGTGGGGCATCGACGACCAAGTCACAGGTAGCGCCGGTGTGCTCCTCGAGCGAGGCGGCGATGGCGGTGACATCGCCGAGCGTGGCGCTCATGAGCATAAATTGCGTGTGGGGCAGGGTGAGCAGTGGTACCTGCCAGGCCCAGCCGCGGTCGGGGTTGGCAAAGTAGTGGAACTCGTCCATGGCCACGCAGCCCACGTCGGCGTCCTCGCCCTCGCGGAGCGCATCGTTGGCAAGGATTTCGGCCGTGCAGCAGATGACGGGTGCCTTGGTGTTGATGTGCGTATCGCCGGTGATCATGCCAACGTTATCGCGGCCGAGCACCTGTACCAGATCGAAGAACTTTTCGCTGACCAGAGCCTTGATAGGAGCCGTATAGTAGCAGCGCTTGCCCTGCGCCATGCCCATAAAGAGCATGCCCAGCGCGACGAGCGATTTACCCGATCCGGTCGGTGTGCCTAAAATGACGTGATCGCCGGCAGCCAGGTCCATGAGGGCCTCTTCTTGGTGATCCCACAGTTCAATGCCGCGATCGCTCGTCCATTCAAAGAAGCGTTCGAAGGCTTGATCGGGCGTGAGCCACGGTTCGGGCTCGCTGCCGTCCTCGGGCTCCCACCAGGTGGGGGAGAGCGCGCCGAGCGAGCCAAACTCGGCTTCGGTTCCCGTGCCGCCCGAGAATGAGCTGGCGGCGCCGGCGCCGGAGACGGTGCTGGCGGCGGTATCTGTCGTGGTCTGTGCCATGTGTTTGCTTTCTCTCGCGATTGTCCGCCAACTATTATGGCGTAGCGGCGGCGCGGGGTGCTAGCGCGCGAGAAAATGCAGGAAATGGGCGTTCTGTCCAGCTGTTTGGTGCAGTTGCCAGCTAAGTGAGTAGACTTTTTGCGATATCGCGAGCACATGGCTTTTGCGCAAGGGATCTACCTGCGGTTTTAGTTTTCGTTATGCGGGTTGTGCTTGGCTATTGCAAAAAAGTCTACTCACTTAGGTTTGAGGGCCGTTTGCTGGCGCCTATTTGCGCTTGTTTGCGCTTGTTTGCTGACGCCGCGACCATCAGAAGCCCCCCCCTAGGACTCCTGCGGCAGGCGCTTCTTGCCTTTGCGGGCACGGTTTTTAAAGTTCTCGACGGCCTCTTCCATGCCGAGAGGCACGTAGGTGAGCTCATCGAGGTTGTCGGGCAGGTAGCAGGCAAGGCTTTGCTCCTGCGCGCGGCCCGCCGCGAGCTGTTCGTCGCTGGGCTGTGCGCCGGGTGCGGCGCAAATGCCGTAGACGACGGCACCCATCTCGCGCGTGCGGCGCTCGTACTCGGTCTCGGGATGCTCGGGATG
>USPT01000156.1 GCA_900556705.1 uncultured Collinsella sp. | reverse complement strand
CGTCCCGAACGCAGTGCTCTACCAAACTGAGCCACAACCCGTTAGCTCGACTATAGTAACAAAGATTTCCGTCGTGTGCCAGAGAAATTTTTACTTCTTTGGCGCTTCAATGCGAACCGTGTCGGAAACGAGCTCCGTTGCATAAGCCCACCAGCCGTTTTGTTGAGCGGCTGCCGCAAGATTGACTGCCGTGGCGGCGGTATCACAGAGAGCAAACGAGCAGGCACCCGAACCGCACACGTTTACGGCAATGGTACCGTCCTGTGAACGAAGCCAGCCAAGCACCGTTTGAATCCGCGGCTCCATCTGCGTGGAAATGACACCCAGGTTGTTGTGAACGAGCGCGTAGGCCGCCTCTGCATCTCCCGAGCGAAGGGCAGATGCGATCGCTCCGGGCTTGTCCGCAGGCGCTGGGGTCTCGTCAAAACGTCGATAGGCTTCAATTGTTGAAACGCTTGCCCCGCGCGGCTTGACCAGCACGACGGGTGTCGCAGGTAGTGCGGGGTACTCGGTTGCCAGCACGTCTCCCCCACCCACGTAAAATGCAGGGCTGGCATGCAAAAAGAAGGGAACGTCAGCGCCAATGCCGCGCGCGATGTTGTCCAGCGCGGAATCGGCACGGTCGATACCCCACAGCTCTGCCAAGGCGACAATGACCGCCGCGGCATCCGTCGAAGGACCGCCCAGGCCGGCACACAACGGGATGCGCTTCTCGATCGTGATGCAGACGTTGGCCTCACGACCATAATGCTCGGCCATAGCAGCGGCCGCACGATACGCCGTATTCTTTTGCATAGGAAAGTCGGATGTCGGAATCGTCTGGACGGTCAGCGCCTGTGCCGGCGTAACCGTCACGGTATCGACAAGACCGACGGCTGCCATCAGGGAATCGACCTTATGGTAGCCGCGGTCGTCACGCTCGGTATGAACCCCCAGATAGAGGTTGATCTTTGCCGGCGCGGAAAGGGTCAGGGACCAATCGGTCACCGCTAGTGCTCCTCGAGCTGATTGCCGAGCGGGGTAAAAATGTGTTCGCCGCTCTCGGGGTCGAACAGCTCGACCTGGCCGGTGAGAACATCAATATACTGGTAGGACTGACGCGACTTGCGGCCACGGCGCTCGTCGACCTCGACGATAAAGACTGCCGGATGGACGCTCTTGATGGTGCCCATGCGCTCGACGACGCGGGTGCGGCCCATGTTGGCCTTCACCTTAACGCGATCGCCCACCATATCGGTCAGCTTCTCGTGGATGTCGTCGACGTGATTGACTTCCATCTCTTCCATGAACAGGGCCTCCAGAAGGTGCAATTCAAAAAGGGGATAATACCCCTAAGATAGACAAAACTCTAATACTATAGCATCCTGTTGTGGCCATACGCAAGTAGCTAAAAAAGCCTGGTCCCAAATTGACTACTTACAGACTATCGGTGTCCAAGACGATGGTGAATGGACCGTCGTTGACGAGGTCGACCTTCATGTCGGCGCCGAAGATGCCATGCGCTACGTGCTCGACGTCCTCGCGCACAAGCGTCAGGAAGTACTCGTAGAGCTCGTTGGCGACATCGGGGGCGCCAGCATCCGTAAACGATGGACGGCGGCCGTGACGGCAATCGGCGAACAGCGTGAACTGCGACACCACGAGAACCTCGCCGTCGACATCGGCAAGTGCCAGGTTGGTCTTGCCGTTCTCGTCCTCGTTAATGCGCAAGCCCCGGAGCTTTCCCCACAGCTTATCGGCCTCGGCGCGCGTGTCGCCGTGGCCCACGCCCAGCAGCACCAGATAGCCGCGCCCAATTTTGCCCACGCACTCACCGTCGACCGTCACGCCGGCGTTGAGCACGCGCTGCACTACCGCACGCACGGCCTACTCCTCGCCCGTCAGTTTGGCGGATAGGTGCTCGAGCGCATGGAATCGATGGCTGATGGCGTTCTTCTCGTCCGCCGTCAGCTCGGCCATGGTCTTGCCCGGCGTGTCGACCGGCAGGAACAGCGGGTCGTAGCCAAAGCCGTGATCGCCGCGACCCTCGTGTGCGATAACGCCCTCGCAGGCGCCCTCACCATAGGTGACCAAACCATCCGTGTCGATGAGCGCGACGACACTCATAAAGCGCGCAGTGCGGTCCTCGTCGGCCACGCCCTCCAGATTCACGAGCAGTTTGGCATTGTTGGCGGCATCGTCGCCGTGAACGCCCGCGTAGCGCGCGCTATACACACCGGGCTCACCATCCAGCGCGTCAACGACCAGGCCCGAATCGTCGGCAATGGCCATGAGCCCCGTCTCTTCGACGGCAGCCTGCGCCTTGATGATAGCGTTCTCCAAAAATGTCGTACCGTTTTCCTCGGGGTCCTCAAAATCGCCCAGCTGACCGAGCGCCACAAAGCGAACCTCGGGCATAACCTTGCCCAAAATGGCCTCGATCTCGGTGAGCTTATGGGCGTTGCCCGTTGCCACGACGATGGTCGCCGCCGGGTCGAGGGTGTCGATGTCGATCTTCTCAAGTGCCATGAGTGGTCTCCTTGTCCGTATAGCAAAGTCACGTAAAAGGGACCGGTCTGTCGGCGTCTCCCCTTTCATGTGGCATCAACCTTATCTATCGGCGTTTCCGCAGATAAAACCTGTCAAAATTAACATCCCTTTTTGGCAGGTTAGGCGAGGACTTGGCGCTGGAGCTCGATGAGCTCGGCAATGCCCTTGTCGCCCAAATCGAGCAGGGAATTGAGGCGCTTGCGGTCGAAGGGCGCCTGCTCGCCAGTGCCCTGAAGCTCGATCATCTCACCGGTATCGGTGGCGACAAGGTTCATGTCAACCTCGGCGTGACTGTCCTCGGAATAATCCAGGTCGAGCAGGGTGTTGCCGTCGACAACGCCCATGGAAATCGCGGCGACCTGGCCCGTGAGCGGAATGCGCTCGAGCTTACCCGCCTCGACCCACATGGCAAGGGCGTCGTGCAGCGCCACCCAGGCGCCGGTAATGCTCGCCGTTCGCGTGCCGCCGTCTGCCTGAATCACGTCGCAGTCGACGGTAACGGTGTACTCGCCGAGTGCCTTCATGTTGACGACGGTACGCAGGCTGCGACCGATGAGGCGTTCGATCTCCATGGAGCGGCCCTTGCGGTTGGCATGCTCGCGCTTGCAGCGCTTGCCGGTCGATGCTGGCAGCATGGCGTACTCCGCCGTTACCCAACCGGCCTTGGCGCCCTTGCGCCAGCCCGGCACGCCCTCCTCAATTG
>USPT01000155.1 GCA_900556705.1 uncultured Collinsella sp. | reverse complement strand
TCATGTGGTCGCCGTTATAGGTAGCCCAGCCGAGCGCCAGCTCCGACAGGTCGCCCGTGCCAATGACAAAACCGCCAGCCTGGTTGGCCAGATCCATCAGAATCTGCGTACGCTCGCGGGCCTGGCTGTTCTCGTAGGTCACGTCTTGGACAGCCGGATCATGCTCAATGTCCTTGAAGTGCTGCTCCACGGCCGCGTGGATCGAAACCTCGCGGAAGCTCACGCCCAGGTCGCGGGCGAGCGACTCGGCATTCGACTTGGTGCGATGCGTCGTGCCGAAGCCGGGCATGGACACGGCAGTGATGCCTGTGCGCGGCAGCCCCAGTGCATCGAAGGCACGCACGGTCACAAGCAGGGCCAGCGTGGAGTCCAGGCCGCCCGAAAGACCAATGACTGCAGCCTTGGTACCTGTGTGGGCGAGGCGGGTCTTGAGGCCCGCGGTCTGCAGGTCGAGGATGGTCTCGCAGCGCTCAGCCAGGTCACCATGGTCGGCAGGCACGAAGGGCGCGCGGGGGAAGACACGGTCGATGTCGAGCGCATCGCGCAGGACAGGCTCTTCGGCGAGCGAGCCCTCAAACGAGAACTCGACGGTCACGGCCTCCGGCGCATCGTCCGCGCGCGTCCATGTCGTCGAGCGACGGCGTTCAGCAACCAGGCGGTCAAGGTCAACGTTGGCGATGGCCATATCGCAGGTAAGCAGTTTGGTCGCGGCGAGCTTGGAGCCGTTTTCGTAGACGAGGTTCTCGCCCGCAAAGACCATGTCGGTCGTGGACTCGCCCTCGCTCGCGTCCGCGTAGGCATAGGCGCAATACAGGCGCGCGCTCTGGTTGGAAATGAGGCTGCGGCGGTAATCCGCCTTGCCGATAATCTCGTCCGAAGCCGACGGATTGAGGATCACCGTCGCACCGGCAAGCGCCATCTCGGTCGAAGGCGGCGCCGGTACCCACAGGTCCTCGCAAACCTCAACGCCCAGCACCATATCCTCGGCACCCTCATCACAGCAGCGGTAGACAAGCCCCGAACCCAGCGGAACCGGACCCTGACCGGCAAATTCAACCCACACGGGATCCGCAGGCGACGGAGCAAACCAGCGACGCTCATAGAACTCGCCATAGTTGGGCAGATACTTCTTAGCCGTGAGGCCCAAAAGCTCGCCCGCGCAGCACACGGCGGCGCAGTTGTAGATATTCTCGGCAACTGCAACGGGAAGACCGATGGTAAAGACAATCGGCAGCTCGCGGGTTTCATCGAGAATATGTGCCAGTGCGGTCTCGCAGGCATGCAGTAATGTGCGGTTATGGAACAGGTCGGCCGCGGTATAGCCGGTCAGGTTAAGCTCGGGCAGTACCAGCGCGCGAACGCCGCGCTCGGCAGCATCGCGAACAGCCGCCAGCGCAACCTCGGCATTGTCCTCGACATCGGCCACGCGAATCCGCGGCGACGCCGCCGCCACACGCAAAAAGCCATCAGACTGAGAAAGGTGAAGATTCATAAGAATGCTCCTGTGCGTAGACGCCATTCACAACAATTAGCTAGCCCTATTGTAGTTCAACCGCCGAGTGTAACCGCATCCCACCAACTTGGTGAGCTATTGATGAGTTGATGGTATCTGTTAAATGTCACGTACGATTCACATCTGGTGGGTACCCTGATGGCTGAATGAAACGAAGCAGATTTACACCGGGAGGGCCCCGTATGACAACCAAGTACACCGACGCGCCGCGCACGCGCGTCATGACACCGGCCGCGCTCAACAACGGCGTTCACGAAAACCATTCCATCGGACAGACCATGGCCATCGCGCCCAAAAAGGGCCTGTTCGACGACATTTCCATTCCCCAGATCGTCGCCGGCGCCGCAGCCGCCGCCACGAGCGTGGCGCTTGCTTCAAAGATCGGCATTGCCGGCTCGGTGATTGGTGCCGCTGTGAGCTCAGTCATCACTGTTGTGTCCTCGCAGGTCTACCGCCACTTTATCTCTGCCAGCGCCGAAGCAATCAAGGGCACGCATGCCGCTGTCGACTACCCTGCCGGCGCCTACGAGCCCGTTGAGCCCGATGTCGAGGAGCACCTAGGTGGCGCCGCGACCACGCAGGAGATGCGCCAGGTTGCGGGACGCGCGACCACGGCGCGCGTCGCCCCCAACAGCCTGCGCGCCAAGGCGGCAGCCGAGCGCAGCCAGACGCAAAAGAAGGTCATCGTCTTCTCGATCGCCATCGCCATCGTCGCGGTCATCGCCTGCGCCGGCGCCATCCTTATCACCACTGCCGGTGAGGGTCTGGGTGAGCGTCCCGAGCCAATCCTGTCGTCGCGCACGACCGAGAGCGATGCAAATGGCGACACCCAGTCGCAAGATCAGCAGGCACAGGCGGACGACACGCAAGACAGTTCCACCTCTGCCAATTCGTCCTCGAACACCCAAAACCAATCGCAGGGCACCGACTCCTCCACGGCCAACAGTGGCACGCCGTCCGGCACGACCGACTCAAGCCAAACGACTGACGGCTCTCAGCCGAGCACGGGCGACCAGACGAGCGACACCACGTCGGGAACGGGTGCAGCAGACAGTAGCAACACCAACAGCTCGAGCGGAACTGCGTCCGGCACGGCATCTGACAACTCGAGCCAAGGTACGGCATCGGGCAACTAAGCACATTTGCCTCTCATAGATAACCGACCTGTACAACGGGCGCGAATCGAAAGCGGTTCGCGCCCGTTTGCCTTGGGCGCCGCCATGGCGAACGCCATGCGATGGTAAGATGCTTTACATGTGTAAAGAGGAGATTTGCCATGAGCAAGACAATAGTTAGGCCCACGCTTTCGCTGGGCAACCACATCTATCTGTATCGCCTGCTGCGCGATGCGATTGGATGCGGCAAGCAAACGTTTATGACGCAGGTCGAGGAGGCACTCGCCGCTGGCGACATGACCGCTTATGACCTGGGCTTCGAGTCCACGCGCGAGCTGCTCGAGGAGCTCGACGACTGCATTAAGCTGACCGTCTTTAAGGGCGGCCGCCTGTATGCCACCGTCATCGCCAACGAGGCTTGGGATGCCGCCCTTGCCAAGGGCGAGGACAAGCCCAAGGCAGCCAAGGGCGCTAAGCAGTCCTACAAAAAGAAAAAGCGCGGTGAGAAGGACCTCAAGGCCGTGCGTCCCAAGCACGTTAAACGTCCCAAGCCAGAAACCATGGTTGAAGCCGCGCCGGAACCCGAGCCCGAGACAGAGATCGA
>USPT01000154.1 GCA_900556705.1 uncultured Collinsella sp. | reverse complement strand
ACAAGCCCAACGTGCGCTACGTGATTCATAACAACGTGCCCGAGAGCATCGAGGCCTACTACCAAGAGGCAGGCCGCGCCGGTCGCGATGGCGACCCAGCCAGCTGCCATTTGCTGTGGAACGGCAACGATTTTCGCATGCGCCGCTTTTTGATCGACCGCGGCGATGCTGCCGACGAGGCGCTTGACGATGAGCAGCGCGCGTGGGCGCTCCAGAACCGCTACCGCCTGCTCAGCCAGATGGAGGGCTACTGCAATACCACCGGCTGCCTGCGCGAATACATGCTGCGCTACTTTGGCGATGAGGCCGCGGCCGAGCATGCTGCTGCGGCTGGTGCGGGCGCCACCGCCACGGACGACGCGGAGGGCTGCGGCAACTGCAGCAACTGCCTCACGCAGTTTGAGGTCGAGGACGTCACCGATATGGCCCGCGCTGCCGTGCGCTATGTGGCCACGCGCCCCATGCGCTTTGGCAAGTCGCTGATCGCCGATGTGCTTCACGGCGGCAATACCGAGCGCATTCGCCAGATGAACCTGGATCAGGACCGTGGCTATGGTGAGCTGTCGAGCGAATCGGTCGGGCGCATCAAGGACATCATCGGTCAGCTGTGCGGCCGCGGTTATTTGGCTACCTCACAGGGGCAGTACCCGGTCGTGGGGCTGGGCCCGCGCGCCGGTGAGGCCGAGGACGAGGCGTTTGCCTTTACCGTTAAGCGTCGCGCGTCCAAGCGCAAGGCCTCGGCCCGCGCCCGCCGTGCGGTGGATCTGCTGCGCGAGGAGGCCGAGCTGGATCAGCGCCCGCGCGTGGGCGACGATGCCGAGCTGTTCGAGCGCCTACGCGCCCTGCGCAAGGAAATCTCGGCCGAGCTGGAGATGGCGCCGTACATGGTCTTCTCCGACAAGGCCCTGCGCGGCCTGTGCCGCCTGCGCCCTCAGACGCGCGACGAGCTTATCCAGGTCAACGGCATCGGCGAGAAAAAGGCCGACGCCTTTGGCGAGCAGTTTATGGCGGCGATTGAAGAGTTTGAATCCGAGCATGCGCGGGATGGAGCGTAACGATGGTAGCCGACGATAAAACCGGCCGCGCTGGCGTGTCCGCCGTGCCGCTGTACCAGCAGGTCATGGACGACCTAAAGGGCGAGATCGCACGCGGCGTGTACGCGGCCGGCTCGCGCATTCCTTCCGAGATGGAGCTCGCGAAGTCTTACGGCGTGGGACGCATCACCGTGCGCCGCGCCATCGAGGAGCTATCGCGCGCGGGATATCTCAATCGCCAGCAGGGGAGGGGCACCTTTGTGTGCGCTCCCAAGCTCAAGCGCAAGATTCGCCAGAAGGGCGACGTCCAGAGCTTCACCGAGGGTTGTGCTGCCAACGACATGGTGCCGGGTGCGCGCCTGGTGTCGCGCACGGTGGTTGCGGCGACGCGCGAGGACGCGGCGTTTTTTGGCGTGGAGCCCGGCTGCGAGCTCATCGTGGTCGAGCGCGTGCGCACGGCCGACGGCGTGCCCGTCATGCTCGAGAACAACGCCTTTGTGCTTGCCGACCATCCGTATCTGCAAACGATGCGCGACGAGGGCCTCGCGGACAATTCCATCTTTGCGCTTGTTGCCGAGCACTCGGGCCGCGCGCCGCTCAAGTCCGACCCCTGCACCGTGGAGATTGCGCTTGCCGATGCTCAGGCGGCCCCGCTGTTGGAGGTGCCGGTCGGTGAGCCGCTCTTTTATATGGAGGCATACTTTACCGATGAGGACGAGCGGCCCTTGCTGCTCGGACGCCAAAAGATCGTGGGCTCGCGCTACGTGTTCGACATCTAACGTCCACGAATAGAACAACATGGAACAAATTTGCCGCAATGGCTTCCACCGTGGCTGCTTGCGTGGTATATATAGAACAACATAGAACGACAGCAGGTACGAGCAGCCGTCGCCAAAAGCCGCCACACAAGGAGGAGCATCAGCATGAACGCACATGATCTGGTTCAGGAAATTATCGAGCGCAAGGGCAAGGTCGAGAACGTCTTTTGGATTGCCTGCGGCGGTTCGATGATCGACCTCATGCCGGCTAACGAACTGCTCAAGCGCGAGGCCACCACGTTTACCTCGACGGTCTACACGGCGCGCGAGTTTTGTCTGATGGCCCCCAAGAGTCTTGGCGAGAAGTCACTCGTCATCGCCTGCAGCCACAGCGGCAACACGCAAGAGGTCGTCGACGGCTGCGAGATGGCACTGGCCGCCGGCGCCGAGATCATTGCCCTTACCGACTGCGAGGGCTCAAAGATCGACAACGGCAAGTGGACCACCTGGGTCTATCCGTGGGGCGAGGGCGTGTCACAGGCCGAGGTGCCGCAGGGCATCGGCGCTCTGATCGCCGCTGAACTGCTCGACCAGCAGGAGGGCTACGAGGCGCTCACTGACATGTACGCCGGCCTTAAGCAGATGGACGCGCTGCTGCCCGCCGCACGCGAGAAGGTCAACGCCGAGCTGGGCGCCCGCTTTGCCGAGCTCTGCCAGCAGCACGAGTTCTTCTACATCCTGGGCTCCGGCCCCAACTTTAGCCAGACCTACGCCATGGCAATCTGCTCGCTCATGGAGATGCAATGGCAGCACTGCTGCTACATCCACTCCGGCGAGTATTTCCACGGCCCGTTCGAGGCTACCGAGCCCGGCGTGTTCTACTTTGTGCAGCTCGGATCGGGCGAGTGCCGCCCCATGGAGGAGCGCGCGCTGGCGTTCCTCAACACGCACACCGACACGATCATGGTGCTCGACGCGCTCGAGTACGGCGTGGGCGAGGTGCCCGCCAGCGTGCGTTCGTACCTGGAGCCGATCTTCTTCTACAACATGAGCTGCGAGCTGCGCGCCGCCCGTGGCAAGGTGTTTGACCACAGCCCCGAGGTTCGTCGCTACATGGGCATCGAGCAGTACTAGGTAACGGGAAAAGTATTCGCCTTCGACTCGCAAGCGTGCCACATGAGTCAAAAAGCGGGCCGTGCCGGGGATTTCCGGCGCGGCCCGCTTAGTATCGCGCATAGATTCGCAAGGTTGCGGCAGCCAGCGGCTTACTTGGCGTCGTAGGCCTCGGCGTCCCACCAGTCGAGCTGGGCGATGTTGTCGCGGATGTGCTGGCAGCTCTTGTGGAAGCCCTCGAGCTCATACTCGGAAAGGTCGAGCGTGTAGACCTCCTCGACGCCCTCGGCACCGATCACGCACGGCAGGGAGGTGAAGATGCCCTCCTCGCCATACTGGCCGGTCA
>USPT01000153.1 GCA_900556705.1 uncultured Collinsella sp. | reverse complement strand
GCATAAAAGAAACCTCCTGTAAGGTTGCTCCGATAACGCCTGAGATTTTACCACGACATACCCGAGCATAAACGTTCGTTTGTTCACGAATACCATCCGATTGGACAAATTTTGACCGTTTGCCCCACAGAATCGACCCACTGGGGAAAATAGCTTGACGATTGAGCGGTCTTCGTGATTCGAAAGACGGCTTCGAGCCTACATCTGCATAAACGGATTCTGCATAAGTTCGCGCGCCATCGTGGTCGAATCGCCATGGCCCGTCAAGCAAACGGTATCGGGCGGAAGCGTCTTGGCAAGTTTGGAGAGCGAGCGCATAATCGCCGCCTCGTCACCGCCGGAAAGATCGGTACGACCGTGGCTGCCCGGGAAAAGCGTGTCGCCCACAAAGGCGATGTTCCCCTGCTCGGTCGCGGCGAACAGGACGATGCCGCCCGGCGTATGCCCCGGCGTCTCGATCACCTGCAGGCAGATATCGCCCAATTCAATCGTATCGCCCTCGGCAAGCAGCCGCGTCGGCTCGCCCGGATCGGGCGTCTCAATACCCCACATGGCGCGCTGCTCCTCGATATTTGCGCGAGGCACCGTCACGTCCTTAGCGCACAACTCATATAGTGCGCTGTCGCCAACGACAGCTCGAACCCCGGCGACCCCGCCAACATGGTCGGCATGACCGTGCGTGCAGACAGAGCCGAGTACGCGAACTTCGGGATGCGCCGTGCGGATATGCTCCACAAGACGCTCGCCCTCCCACGCCGGATCGACGATTAAGCACTCGTCATTCGAAATCACGGCGTAACTGTTGGTCTGAATCGGGCCGTTGACGAGTGCCTCAATCGAAGCTGCACCTCGGGGTGTCAGGTCCAAAGTCATATCGCCCATGCGCATACCCTCCTTCTAAAATACGTTCGAGGCACCAAACGATGCCTCGAACGTAACCAATATCTATGATGCTGAGAGGCTCTCGCACCTACACACGGCGCTTGAGCTGAGCTCCGCCTTCGCCGGGCATAAGACGGCGAGCGTCGTAGACCGAATCGACACTGCTGATGGAAGCCAGCAGCGGATCCAGACCGCTCGCGTCCGAGATCTCGACCATAAAGCGCAGGGTTGCAATACCCTCGCGGTTGGTCGACGTGGCGGCAGAAAGGATATTGCCGCCCGCATCGCCAATGGCAATGGTGACATCCTTGAGCAGGCCCATGCGGTCCAGGCACTCGACCACGATCTCGACCTGGAAGAGGGTGTCGGCAGCGCCGTCCCACTCCACATCGATCATGCGCTCGGGATGTTCCATAAGACCCTTGACGTTGGGGCAGTTGGCGCGATGCACCGAAACGCCACGGCCGCGCGTGATGAAGCCGACGATGTCATCGCCCGTCACCGGATTGCAGCAATGCGCCAGACGGACCAGCAGACCGCTGTTGCTCTCGCCCTTGACGATAATGCCGTTGCTGGCGCTCTTGCCGCGCTTTTGCGGCTTGCGGTTGGAGCCGCGGGCAGGCTGCTTGACGATCTCGGCAATGGCTTCGGTCTTGGTGAGCTGCTCCTCGGGCTTGGGGTCCAAGATTTGCTCGACCTTGTTACCCACAGCGCGCGGGGCAACCTTGCCGGCGCCGACGGCGGCAAACAGGTCCTCGAGCTGCTTGTAGTTAAACTGCTCCGCCACGGCGTTGAGCGCACGCGTGGATCGCGGCGTAGAGATGCCATACCCGCGCTTGCGCAGGTCCTTGGCCAGTATATCGCGGCCGGCAGCAGCGTCATCGTCTTTGGTCGCGGCGGCGAAGTAACGGCGGATCTTTGACTTGGCGGAGGGTGTCTTAACGATCTTGAGCCAATCACGCGACGGCTTGGAACTCTTGTTGGTCAGGATCTCGACACGGTCACCCGTCTTAATCTCGTGCGTGAGCGGAGCCACCGCACCGTTGATTTTGGCGCCGACGCAATGGTTTCCCACCTCGGTGTGAACGGCGTAGGCAAAGTCGAGCGGTGTAGAGCCGGCACGAAGCGCCATGACCTCGCCCTTGGGTGTAAAGACAAAGATCTCCTGGTCGAACAGATCGACCTTCAGCGAGTGCAGGTATTCCTTGGCGTCCGTAATCTCGTCAGACGCTGCCCAATCGAGCGAATGTTTGAGCCAGTTAATCTGGTCGTCCAGACGCTGGGCATCATTGGTCTTAGACGCAGACGATCCGCCCGACTTCTTATAGAGCCAGTGGGCGGCAATGCCGTACTCGGCCTGTTCATGCATCTCATAGGTTCGAATCTGAATCTCGAGCGGGCGGGCCGTGGGGCCGATAACCGTCGTATGGAGCGACTGGTAGTTGTTGACCTTGGGCATGGCGATATAGTCTTTGAAGCGACCGGGCATGGGGTGCCACAGCGTATGCACCGCGCCGAGCGTGGAGTAGCAATCGCGCACCGAATGCGTGATGACACGCAGTGCCACCAGGTCGTAGATCTCGGAGAATTCCTTGCCCTTGCGCTTCATCTTTTGGTAGATGGACCAATAGTGCTTGGAACGGCCATTGATCTGGAAGCCCTCCAGGCCAATGCGGTTGAGCTCGTCGGTGAGCGTCTTGATAGTCTCGGCCAGATAGCGCTCGCGAACCTCGCGCGACTCAGCCACCATGCGCGCAATGCGCTGGTAGGCATCGGGCTCCAGGTAGAAGAAGGACAGGTCCTCGAGCTCCCACTTAATAGAGCTCATGCCCAGACGGTCGGCCAGGGGCGCATACACGTCCATGGTCTCGCGAGCCTTAAACAGGCGACGGTCCTCGCGAAGGGCCGCCAGCGTACGCATGTTATGCAGGCGGTCGGCAAGCTTAACGATAATGACGCGGATGTCCTTGGACATGGCGAGGAACATCTTGCGCAGCGTGAGGGCCTGCTTCTCGTCCATGCTGTCGACTTCGATGTTGGTGAGCTTGGTCACGCCATCGACGAGCTCGGCTACCGTATCGCCAAACAGGCCGGACACATCGGCAAGCGAGGTCTCGGTATCCTCGACGGTATCGTGCAGCAGCGCGGCGCACACCACATCGCAGTCCATCTTGAGATCGGCCAAAATGATGGCCACCTCGACGGGATGGTTAATGTACATCTCGCCCGAGCGGCGCTTTTGGTTGCAGTGCTTCTCGGCGGCAAAGCAATAGGCCTGCTCCACCTTAGAGAAGTCCTCCTCATTCATATATTTGAGGCACAGGCGCTCCAGCTTGTCGTAGCTGTCCGCCATAATCTCGGGCGGCAGCTCATCGGCAT
>USPT01000152.1 GCA_900556705.1 uncultured Collinsella sp. | reverse complement strand
GGGTCAGCCCGTGGGAGGCCAGGGCGCCGCTGACCGGTGGACGGCACCGAGCCGTACGCTTGAACTTGGAAGGGGGAGGCCTCGCGGCCTCCCCCTTTTTTTGCGTTATATACATGTTGTGCTTTGGGACCTAGCTTCCCCGTATGCGCTCTTACTGTTTGGCTGTTTTTTGAGTCCATCTAGTTTATTTGAGCGATAATTACTCGCATTGGCGTTAGGGAGGGCTTGATGTTTACCGTATTTGTCTTGGGCAATATTGCTTCGGGTAAGTCGACTGCCTGCCGCTATTTCGAATCTCGTGGCGCTATGCTTATCGATCTGGATGAGCTTGCAAAATCGCTGTATGTGCCGGGCTCTGATATCGTCAATGCTCTCGCGGATGAATTCGGTTGGGACATTTTGGATGAGGAAGGCGGCATTCGCCGCAGTATCCTCGCTTCTCGAGCTTTCGCTTCTCCTGATTCGGTCGCACGGCTCAATGGCATCGTGCATCCTGTTCTGATTGAACAGCTTTCGCTTAGGATTCTCGATCCGGTTTGTTGTACGGTTTCATCTCCCCGTTATCCCTTTGCGGTGGTCGAGGTTTCTGCTCCGACTGGTTTTGAGGATGCATTTGGCTTGGCTGATGAAATTCTGGTCATCAGCGCCCCTTTGTCAGTTCGTCGCGAGCGCGCTATTCAACGTGGCATGGAGCCATCCGATTTCGATGCTCGTTCTGCTTGCCAGCCCGATGAGTCTGCGCTGTGCAATCTCGCTACAACGGTGATTGATAATGCCGCAGGCGATAATTCGCTCTTTGAGCAGCTTGACTCATGGCTTGCATGCCACGGGTTTATTGATACTCCGGATAAGGAGGAGGCCGATGCCTAAGGCACGTTTCTTTACGTGGTATCGCGTGGCGCCACTTGCCGTTGTGTTCGTCTTCGGCCTTATTTCGCTCGTCTACTCGTGTGCCCCTGCCGCTTTCTTTAAGCCGCTGTATCCGATTGACTACGAGGCGTATGTAAAGCAATCCAGTATTTCGCATAATCTGGATCCGTATCTGGTGTGCGCTGTCATTAAGTCGGAATCGAACTGGGATCCCGAGGCCGAGTCGAATCAGGGTGCTCAGGGATTGATGCAGCTGATGCCCGAGACTGCCCAGGATATGATTGCCAAGGGCCTTGTCGATGGTGGGGAGTATTCGGCCGACAACCTTAACGATCCAGCTACGAATATCGAGTTTGGCTGCGCATACCTCTCGTATCTTCTCGCCTATTTCAACGGGTCGACGGATAGTGCCATCGCCGCCTATAACGCCGGTATGGGCAATGTCGACGGATGGGCGCAGCAGAACACGTCACTCCATAATGCGATTACCTTCCCTGAAACTCAGGCTTATCTGATTCGCGTCAATAATGCCTGGGTTCGATATAAGACTCTCTATCCCGATCGGTTCGTATAGGACTAAGCCCACCGCCTGCGTATACTGCAGATGTATGAGTTAGGAGTATCCATGGCGGAATTTGAAGTAGAACGCGTTGGTGGTGAACTTAAGCGCTTTGGCGTTGAGGGCGCTGAGGTGCCGTTTGAAGTCGTTTCCCCCTATGAGCCTGCCGGTTCCCAGCCCAAGGCCATTGAGTCACTTGTGCGGGGCGTGAGGGACGGAGACCGCTATCAGGTTTTGCTGGGTGTGACTGGTTCGGGTAAGACTTTTACGATGGCCAAAACCATTGAGGCCTTGGGTAAGCCGACCCTTGTCATGGCTCCGAATAAAACGCTCGCCGCTCAGCTTGCGAGCGAGCTCAAAGAGTTCTTTCCCAATAACGCTGTGGTCTACTTCGTCTCGTACTACGACTACTATCAGCCCGAGGCGTATGTGCCGCAAAGCGATACATATATCGAGAAAGACTCCTCGATTAACGAAGAGGTCGAGATGCTGCGCCATCAGGCGACCGCGTCACTGCTCTCTCGACGTGATGTGATCGTTGTCGCATCGGTCTCGTGTATCTATGGCATTGGCTCTCCTGAGGACTATGCGGGTCTGGCTCCAAACGTCGACAAGAAGGTGCCGCTCGAGCGCGATGACTTTATCCATGCGCTTATCGACATTCAATATGATCGCAATGACTATGACCTGGCGCGTGGCACGTTCCGCGTGCGCGGCGATGTTGTCGACGTGTATCCGCCTTATGCCGAGCATCCGTTGCGGTTTGAGTTCTTTGGCGACGAGGTCGAGCTGATTGCCGAGATCGATGAGGTCACCGGTGAGATGCTTCGTGAGTACGAGGCCATCCCCGTATGGCCGGCATCACACTACGTGACCGAGAAGCCGAAGGTCAAGGCTGCTCTGAAATCGATCAGCGAAGAGTGCGAGAAGCGCGTGGCGGAGCTCAAGGCGACCGACAAGTTGCTCGAGGCGCAGCGTCTGCAGCAGCGCACCGATTATGATCTTGAGATGCTCGAGACGATGGGCTTTTGCAACGGCATCGAGAACTACTCGCGTCATCTGGACGGTCGCAAGCCGGGTGAGCCGCCGTTTACCCTAATCGATTACTTTCCCAAGGATATGCTCTGCATCATCGATGAGAGCCATGTGACGGTGCCGCAGATTCGCGGCATGCACGAAGGTGACCGCTCGCGTAAGGTGACGCTGGTGGAACACGGTTTTCGCCTGCCCTCGGCGCTCGATAACCGCCCGCTTCGTTTCGATGAGTTTGAGGCAAGGATACCCCAGTTTATCTATGTTTCGGCCACGCCGGGCGACTACGAGCTGCGGGTGAGCCAGAACGACGTTGAGCAGATTATTCGTCCGACCGGTCTGCTCGATCCCAAGATCGATGTGCGTCCGGTTCGCGGTCAGATTGACGATCTTGAGGACGAGATTCGCGAGCGCGTTGCCCGCAAGGAGCGCGTGCTGGTGACCACGTTGACCAAGCGCATGGCCGAGGACCTGACCGACCATCTGCTTGATGCGGGCATTAAGGTCAATTACATGCATTCTGATACGGCGACAATGGACCGTGTCGAGATCCTGCGAACGCTGCGCGAGGGCAAGATTGATGTTCTCGTTGGCATCAACCTGCTTCGCGAGGGCTTGGATCTTCCCGAGGTCTCACTGGTGGCAATTCTCGATGCCGATAAGGAAGGCTTCTTGCGCAACCGCCGTTCGCTGATTCAGACGATTGGCCGCGCGGCCCGTAACGCCGATGGCGAAGTCATCATGTATGCGGACGTTGTGACCGATTCGATGAAAGAGGCCATCGAGGAGACGCAGCGCCGTCGCGAGATTCAGATGGCATATAACGAAGAGC
>USPT01000151.1 GCA_900556705.1 uncultured Collinsella sp. | reverse complement strand
TGCGCAGATCGTCGATCGTGCGCGTCTTGTACGTGGCACCGTTGCGACGTGCGGCGTCAACAGGCGCCGCCAGCGCGGCACCGTCCAGATCATGAGTGATAAGTATGTTTGAGCTATTCGCCATGTGCATCCATTTCGTCTAGAGCCCACTGAGGAATTTCTATTTGAAGAGATTTGTCGGGCTCGATATCTTCGATTCGCTTGTTGTAGTGGGCAAGAAGCCGTGCGACATTTAATCGAATTAGGCCTCGCTTGTAGAACGATAACTCTTCAATATTGATGCCGATAAACGATTCGAGCGCGATAACCTGTACGCGATTGCCGAGTCCCTCACTTTCGAACAGTCCGTAAGCGAAGGAAACTTTATCGTGGGGGACAACGACGATGGGCCGAATGCCATTTCGAATGTTATCTCGGCATCGATCGGTCAATTTGGCCATTGGCGATACAGTCACATGAAATGCAGCATCATTGATTTGGAAATCGCCAGAACGGTCTGTCTGCTGGTCGGCGGCGTTTGAGTTGTCCTTTCCGATTTCTATGGTTGGAAATAACATCTCTAGTTTTGCACCTACCAGGTGCTGTGCGACGGTACCCGTTGGCTTATCGGACCGTAGGCTTGCTTCGGCTAGGATATCATCGACAATGACAGAAATTGGTTTTTGAAGATCGATTTCGACTTTGATTCTCTGCCGGTTAAAGAAATCGACCTGGATTCGCTCGACGAAGAAATTGGCGATTGCATTCGCAGCTTCAAGACGAGTGTCTTCGCAAGTGTCACTGGGTAGGGCAGAGTTGATAATTGTGGCAAGCTCAAGCGCCATCGGGAGTGTGCCGCGTGAGGTTCTGCCGCCCTCTGATGCGAAGGCACGCGTTTCCCCATGTCTGGCTAAAACTGTTTTGATGCATGCTCCACTTAGGCCTCGTACTTGGCTCCCCTTGTCCGATTGCACATAATCGTCGGTGAGCGGAAAACGGTTTTGCAACAGCTCGCTTATGCCTATGCCAACCGCCATGACGTTACGGTTGACGTTGCCTCGCTTGCTGCGCTTGGATTCGTACCAGAGTTCAATGGCATCCAAGATGTCTTTATCGGGCTCGCTCAAGGAGCAATTGGTCATTTCCATTATTGTCCACTCCGTTCCTTGAAGACATAAGCGCGGGTTTGACTGCATTTTTTATAAGCCAAGTGACAACTGGCACGGCAACTGCATCGCCGAATGCGTAGCGAATCTGAGCATCCGAGAAGCCGCTAAACTGACATGAGTCAGCACCTTGGAGACGGGCATATTCAGTTCCAGTCATCCAGCGAACTTCTATCTTTCCGTTTTCGCATATAACGACTGCCTGTCTTGATGAGCCGCCGCGAGCCGTTCTTAGACATCCGGCAATTTCTTCTTCACGGATTTCCCAGCGCACAACGCCCGATCGCGTGCGACGGTAAGCAGTGCGAACAATTCTTTCTTTGGCATTTAAGAAGCGCTGAAGGCGCTCTGCTTGATGCGGTGCAAGTGAGTCGATAAATGCTTGTACTTGGTTTTTGTTCCACCAACGCTTGTCGTTCTCGGGAATATTTTCAACAACCGTTGCAAGGCCCGTCATGCGAAGTGGACTTGGCTCGTTTAGGTGAGAGACGTGCGTAATGAGTGAAGGGTCGGAGTGAATCCAGGAGACCTTTTCAGGTCGAAGCGAGGAATCGAGTCGGCTGTTGGGAAGAGGGTTTTTTAATCCGACGACAAACATGCGGGGGCGTGACTGGGGAAGCCAGTGCCGTGCATCGATAAAATAAGCGTCGCATGAATAGCCTAAACGATTAAATTCCTGGCAAACGAGTCTAAAGTCATCACTGTTATTAGACGTGGCAAGGCCGATGACATTTTCGAGAACAAGTGCCCTCGGGGCACGATCGCTCATTCCTTCGATGGCCTTAATAAAGCCAAAGAACGCGCTGGACTCTTTGCCAGAGATAAGTCCCTCCCTGTTTCCCGCGAGAGATAAGTTTGTGCAAGGGCTTGACGCCCATGCGATGTCGGCTTGAGGTATTAGGTCGGGGTCGAGTGTGTGGACATCCTGCTCGACTAGATGTTCATCGCCCCAACACTGGCTGTACATGGCGCATTTAGTATGGTCTATGTCATTTGCCCAGATTGTTTTGATTCCGGCTTTTGCCATGCCGGCACGAGCCAAGCCAATGCCTGAAAAAAACTCAAGCGCGGTTAGTTGTGGCGAGAACTGCAGAATGTTGTGCATGTACTGGCTTTCAGATAGTTGTTATTTGGCATCTTATGGTACTTGTTTGTGAGGACATTCGCTTACATACGGATGAGATTCCCTCGATACCGTGCCATCATTGACATTTTATTCAGAATGCGAATAGCAGGTGGTATGGGTGGCGCGGAAGCGGCAGTGCTCGCGCATGCGGCAGATATTGCAGGTGGGGCGGCTCTGGGCGTCGTGGACTTCGCCGTCGAACAGGCCGATCACCGCGGTCACGCTCTTGGTGGGCATGAGCAGGCTGGTCGGCGTGACGGTAAGCCCGATGAGCCGCGTGGCGTTGAGCGCATTGACGATCGAGCGCTGGGCCGAGAGCGGGCAGTCGCCGTAGCCGGGGCTAAAGCGCCAGTTGCCGGCGAGTCCGTGTGCGGCGGCGTCCGTCTTGACCTGCTGGTCCATTTGCTCAACGGCGGCTTCCACGTAAGCGGAGCACGCGGCGTCGAGCACGGCGCCCTCCAGGGGATGTTGGGCTCCCGTGGTGCGCAGGCGACGCTCGGCGTCCATGCCGAGGGTACATGCCATGAGCGCGGCAAAGCGGGCATCTTTGAGATGTCGATAGATATCGCGACCTCGCAGCTCAACGTTGGTGCCGACCAAGCGAATGCAAGGCTCACTTTGTTCGTCCACGCCCGTGGCATCGACGGCAAACACGCGGCGCACGCCACGGGGCTCAATGTCAAGTTCCAGACGCTCGACCACAAGCTCAATACGTCGTGACAGCTCGGGCTCGATCTGCTGGCCGCCGTAACCCAGATACCGCAGCATCTCGGCACGGTCGACACGGGGATGGTGCGCAGCATCGACACGGTAAAGCGCCGGCGACGCAAGGTCGGCCGGCACTTCGACAGCGGTTGTATCGATGTGCGGTTTTTCCATTACCCCAGGCGCTCCATAATGGTCGCGGCGATCGCAGGACGGTTCATAGTGTACAGGTGCAGGCCGTCGGCGCCGTGCTCCTTGAGGTCGCAAAGCTGGCGGGCGGCATAATCTACACCGGCTGCCTGCAGGCTCTCGGGGTCGTTCTCGTACT
>USPT01000150.1 GCA_900556705.1 uncultured Collinsella sp. | reverse complement strand
CGACCGGCATAACTCGGACGAAAGCCGAGCTCTTGCATAGCGGCCTGCACGCGCTGGCGCGTCTGCTCGTTAACGTTGGGCAAGCCGTTGGCGACGCGCGAAACCGTCTGCTGCGAAACGCCGGCAGCGCGGGCGACGTCGGCCATGGAGACCGGACGCGTACCTGTATCGTTGGACGGGCGCCTTGCCACAGGATCACCTTCACCCTTGCGAGATCTGAATAGCGTGAATGCCGGACCGGGCAGGAGTTTAGCCCGCGCCGAGGCCCGCTATCGTCGGACGCATGTTAACGTACTCTACTTTTTCAATCCGCATCTCTTCTGCTTTATAAGTCCATACGGCAATACCGTTCACGGCTGAATTTCTACCGATTACCAGATTCTCAAAAAGTGACAAGAGTTGTGTTATGAGTACGTTAACATAGCCCGTAACGTGCAGCATCGTGAACACTTGGTTCATGCCGCTTCAAGTTGTTAACGTACTCATAACGACGCAAAACTCACCCGTGCGCGCCAAGGAAAGGACTCCGATGACCACCCCCGACGAAAAGACACTCGCCACGCTCACCAAGCTGTTTGAGGAGGAGTTTGGCCCCATCGGCGACCGCCAGGTGCTCTATGTGCACGCGCCCGGCCGCTCCGAGATCAGTGGCAACCACACCGACCACGAGGGCGGCCACGTCATCGCCGGCTCGCTCGATGTCGCTGTCGACGGCATCGCCGTAGCGACCGACACCAACAAGGTCCGCGTTGCCGATGAGGGCTACCCCACCTTTGAGATCACGCTCGATACGCTAGATGTTCAGGAGTCCGAGAAGGGCACGTCCGCAAGCCTCGTCCGCGGCATGGCCCATGAAATCGCTGCTCTGAGCGTTGAGCCCCAGGGCTTCGACTTCGCCTTCACCTGCTCCGTCCCCTCGGGCGGCGGCCTTTCCAGCTCCGCTGCTGTCGAGGCGGCATACGGTCGCGCCATGGAGACGCTCTGGGGCGCACCCGCCATCGAGCCCGTCGCGCTCGCCCAGATGAGCCAGCGCACCGAGAACAACTACTATGGCAAGCCCTGCGGTCTGATGGACCAGGCCGCTGTGTGCCTGGGCGGCCTCGCCTACATGGACTTTGAGGACCAGGCTCAGCCTAAAACCCAGAAGCTCGAGCTCAACTTTGAGGATCACGGTTATGCGCTCGTGCTCGTTAAGGTCGGTGCCGACCACGTAGCCGCCACCGACGACTACGCCGCCGTTCCGCGCGAGATGCAAGACGTCGCTGCCGAGTTTGGCAAGGCACGCCTGTGCGAGGTAAACGTGGCGGACTTTGACGCCAAGCTCCCCGAGCTGCGCGCCAAGCTGGGCGACCGCGCCTGCCTGCGCGCCGTTCACTACTGGTACGAAAACGGCCTGGTCGACAAGCGCTGGGCGGCCCTGAACGCCGGCGACATCGATCAGTTCCTGGTCCTGACGCGCGAGTCCGGCGCCAGCTCTGCCATGTACCTGCAGAATGTCGTTGCCAAGCTGGGCTCCGAGCAGCCCTCGATGTATGCCCTGGCACTGGCCGAGCACGTGCTCGACGGCCGAGGCGCCGTCCGTATCCACGGTGGCGGCTTTGGTGGTACCATCCAGGCCTTCGTGCCGCTCGACCTGGTCGACACCTTCATCACCAAGATGAACGGCTGGCTGGGCGAGGGCTCTGCCCGCCACTACGCAATTTCTGACAAGGGGGCTTACGCGGCATGGCTGTAATGACTGACGTGCGCGAGGCCGCGCAGAACCTGATCGAGTACGCTATCCACCGATCGATGATCGGCCAGGACGATCGCATCTGGGCGTATAACACCATTCTGGAGTGCATCGGCGCCACGGGCCCCGCACTCGACATGGCTTGGGCGCTCAAGACCGAGAAGATTTCGCTCTTGCACCCCGATACACTCCCCGACTTCGACCTAGAGGGCACACTCGCCGCGCTTTCCGAGGCCGCCGTTGCCAACGGTGCTGCCGAGGACACGGTATCGGGCCGCGACCGCATCGCCATGCGCATCATGGGCGTGCTCATGCCGAGGCCTTCGGTTGTAAACGAGGAGTTCAACGGCCGCATGGGCGTCAACGAGCCCCGCGCCGCGACCGACTGGTTCTACGGTCTGTGCTGTGACGCCGGCTACGTGCGCCGCGCCGCCATCGCGCGCAACATCAAATGGAGCACTTCCACCAACTGGGGCGACCTGGAGATCACTATCAACCTGTCAAAGCCCGAGAAGGACCCGCGCGATATCGCCGCGGCAGGTGCAGCAAAGAACACGGGCGAGAAGTATCCCGCCTGCCAGCTCTGCATCGAAAACGAGGGCTATCCCGGACGCTCCGCTGCAGCCGACGGCGGCGCCCATCCCGCCCGTCAGAACCTACGCGTTATTCCCATTCAGCTTAATGGCGAGCGCTGGGGCTTCCAGTACAGCCCGTATGCGTACTTTAACGAGCACTGCATTGCCATGAGCTCCGAGCATCGTCCGATGCACGTCGACCGCAAGGGTCTGACCTGCCTGCTCGATTTTGTGGACCTGTTCCCGCACTACTTTATTGGCTCTAACGCCGACCTGCCCATCGTGGGCGGCTCGATTCTGTCGCACGACCACTTCCAGGGCGGCGCGCACGAGTTCCCCATGATGCATGCCGCCGAGGTCTCGAAGTTTAGCGTGCCCGGCTTTGACCAAGTCAGCGGCACCGTGTTGCAGTGGCCGCTTTCGGTGCTGCGACTGCGCTCGCACGACCGCGCCCAGCTGCTCGACGCCGCCGAGAAGATTATCCTCGCCTGGCGCGAGTGGACCGATGAGTCGGTGGGCGTCATCGCGCACACAGCCGACGGCGTGGCGCACAACACCGTGACGCCCGTCATCCGCCGCGTCGACTCGCGCGGCAATGCCGGCGGCGAAGTCTACGAGGCCTACCTGGCGCTTCGCTGCAACATCACGACTGACGAGCATCCGCTGGGCGTATTCCACCCGCATGCCGAGTATCACCATATTAAAAAGGAGAACATCGGCCTGATCGAGGTCATGGGCCTGGCCATTTTGCCGCCACGCTTGGTTCCCGAGCTCGGCGCTGTCCGCGAGCACTTGCTGGCAGCCAAGGCCGATGCCAGCTACGACCTTGCTGGCGCGCTCGAGGGCGACGACCTTTGCCGCAGCCACGCCGCATGGGCCGAGGACGTCTTTGCCCGCCGCGCCGACGAGCTTACGGCCGACAACGCCATCGACATCCTGCACGAAGAGGTCGGCGTGGTGTTTGGCCACGTGCTCGACAACGCCGGCGTCTTTAAGTGGG
>USPT01000149.1 GCA_900556705.1 uncultured Collinsella sp. | reverse complement strand
CAGGAAAATTCTCGCCCGGCATCCGGTCTCCTTTCATAGGTAACATATCATCGTGCTAGTTTACCACATGCCACCAGGCAATAAGAAACGTCACGAAAAGCGATGTTTGAGCGCTTCGACCACGTTGGACGGGACAAACGTCGATACGTCACTGCCGAGCGAGGCGATCTGGCGAACGACCGAGCTCGAGATATAGCCGTACTGCGGCGCACTCATGACAAAGATGGACTCCAGCTCACTATCCAGGCGATAGTTAAGGTCGGCCTGCTGCAGCTCATACTCAAAGTCGGTCATGGCGCGCAGACCCTTGACCACGGCCCCCGCCCCCTGCTCACGAGCGAAGTCGACCAAGAGGCCGGTAAAGGGCAGGACCTCGACGCCGTCGATATCACCGAGCGCCTCGCGGGCCAGCGCCACGCGCTCATCGAGCATAAACGTGGTGCCCACACCGTTTTTACCCTGCGACTCGGCAACAGCGACGATCACGCTGGGAAAGATGCGTCGGGCGCGGCGGATCACATCGATATGGCCAAACGTGATGGGATCAAAGGTGCCCGGGACGATCACGCGGTTGATGGTGTCATTCATGGGCGTCCTCCTGAAACGTCGTGGCATCGTTGTTATCAGCATCGGTGACGGCACTATCGCCCTCACCGTCGTCATCGCCGACCCAACGAAGCAGGTCGACCGAGGTAATGCCGTAGCGCTTCTCACGTACAGTCTCAAAGCCTACCGGATGCGCGCCCGCATCGGCGGCGGCATGCTCAAACAGGGCAAAAGCGCCAGGTGCAAGCAGACCCTGCTGAGCCAGGTTCTGCAGCAGTTCCTCGACCGGCTCGGCACCAAAAGCATAGGGCGGGTCGAGCAGGACCAGATCAAAGGGGCCGCCCGGTACACGACCGCGCGAGGCACTCGCCAGCATGTCGCCCGTGACCACGCGCCAACGCGCACGGTCACGGCAGAGCGACTCGATATTCTTGGTAATGAGCCGCGCGGCGTTGCGATCGATCTCAAACGTCGTGAGCGAGCGGGCCCCACGAGAGAGCATCTCTAACCCTAAGGCACCGGAGCCGCCAAAGGCGTCCAGCACACGGACCTCGTCCAGATCGAAATCGAATGCCGACATGACCATAGATGCGCACGCCTCGCGCACGCGATCAGTCGTGGGGCGGGTGACATCGCGACCACGGGGCTCCTCGATCTTACGACCGCGCCATTCGCCGCCGATGATTCTCATCCTCCGCTGACCTCCTTAAAGATATGTCGATAACGCATGGCGACCGCGTCGCGCAAGGGGCGCGTCGCCACGGAGTCAAGGGTGCTAGCATACCGCAAGAGCTCGACCGCGTCCAAATGGGCCCACTCGATCAGTTCCTCGTCGGCATCCAGGTCGACAAAGCGCAGGGTCACGCCGCCGTGCTGGCGGTACCCCAGGATTTCGCCCTCGTGACGCAGACGCAGGTCCATCTGGGCGAGTGTAAAGCCGTCCGAGGTCTTTTCGAGCGATTGCAGACGATCTTGCGCCGCCGATGCGCCGCCGTTGCCCTTGGAGTGCGTCATGACCAGGCAGGTGCCCGACACGCTGCCACGGCCCACGCGGCCGCGCAGCTGGTGCAGAGCCGCCAAGCCAAAGCGCTCGCCGTTCTCGATGACCATAACGGTGGCGTTAGGCACGTCGACGCCCACCTCGACCACCGTAGTCGAGACGAGCACGTCGATCTCGCCACGCTTGAAGGCATCGATGACCCGATCCTTCTCCCCCGCTGGCATGCGGCCGTGAAGGCGCTCGATGGCAAGCCCCGGCAACGCCAGACGCAGGCGGTCGAGCTCGGTTGCCGTATCGTGCAGCGGCACGGGGACGGTTACGCGGCCCTCGTCGTCGCGGGCAATACCGGGCACGTCTTCCAGCTCATCGGCCGAGTCACTCGGCTCAACGAGCGGGCAAATCACGTAGGCCTGCTGACCCTTTTCATGCGCCTCACGGATGGCGCCATAGGCGAGGTCGCGGCTCGACTCGGTGAGCACGCGTGTCAACACGCCAGCGCCAGGGACGGGCCGATGACGGATGACGCTCGTATCCAGATCGCCGTAGACCGAAAGCGCCAGCGTACGCGGGATGGGCGTTGCCGTCATAACGAGCAGATCGGCACCGGGGCCCTTCGCGCGCAGAGCGTTGCGCTGGCCCACACCAAAGCGGTGCTGCTCATCGATGACCACGAGCGATAGATGCTTGAACGCAACGTTATCCGAAAGGACCGCGTGGGTGCCAAAGAGCACATCAAGCTCGCCCGATTCCAGCTGGGCATGGATCCGGTCGCGCTCTGAGGCCGGCGTGGCACCCGTCAGAAGCGCCCAGGACATGCCGGCCTGCGAGAGCAGAGGGCCGGTCTTATCGGCATATTGGCGCGCCAGAACGCCCGTGGGCGCCATAACGCAGGCCTGCGTACCGCTATCGGCAGCCACAGCCAGCGCGCAAGCGGCAACGGCGGTCTTACCGGTACCGACATCGCCCAGCAGCAGGCGGTTCATCACGCGCCCGCCATCGCACATGTCGTGCAGAATGTCTTGGAATGCGGCCTCCTGCTCGTCGCTCAGCGAAAACGGCAGGGCTTGCTTGAGCACGGCCAGGTGCTCGCCCGCGGTGTGGGCATAGGGCACCACATCGACCAGGCCGCCGTCGTTGCGCAGGCGCAGCGCCAGCTGCAGGTAGAGGCACTCCTCGTAGGCAAGCCGTGCGCGCGCGATATCGCACTCGGCCATACTCGATGGAAAATGGATTGAGCGCAGCGCGCGTGCATTGCTCATCAAGCGACGTTTAACGCGTAAGCGTGCCGGAATGGGATCAAAGGGATTGCCGACGACCTCGAGCGCGCCGCTTACGATGCGGCGCATCCACGCCTGGCTCACGCCATCGCTCACGTAATGGACCGGCAGAATGGTGCCTGCGGCGCGCCTGTCCTCGAGCTTTTCAAAGTGGGGCGAGGCCATCTGTTTAAAGCCGTAGGCAAACTCGACCTTGCCCATCACGGCCAGGCGGTCGCCCTGCTTAAGCTGCTGAGCAATCCAGGGCTGGCGGAAAAAGGCGACCTGCAGAACGCCCGTCTCGTCAACAAGTGAGACCTCAGTCACCTGCATGCGCGGACGCGGCTGCTTTTGGACGATACGGTCGACCGTGGCGATGATGGTGCACACGGTACCGATGGGCGCCATCTCGATGGACCACGAACGGGTAAAGTCGAGGTATCGATGAGGGATATGGAGAAGGAGGTCCCCCACCGTCCTAATTCCCAGACGGCGAAGGGCCTCCT
>USPT01000148.1 GCA_900556705.1 uncultured Collinsella sp. | reverse complement strand
TGAAAATCAATCACGCGATTCTGCATATCCTGGACTTTGACTCTGCCGTCAACGTCATGAGCCAGCGCGAGCTCGATATCGAGAGCCGTACCGTGCGCAACTTCGTGACCACGCACCTGCGGCGCGCTCGTACTTCGGCCGACAACAAGCGTGCCACGTTTGCCGAGAACTCCGCATTCGGTGGCGAGCTCAAGGGCTATTTCTTTGGTGAGCGTGAGTTCGTGGACCTGTCGCAGCAGATTGCGGAGTTCATCTCTTCCGAACTCACCAAGGCCGAGAAAGCCGAGTCCACTGACGTGCTTGTGGCGGACTTTGACGATGATGAGGATGCCCGCTGGTTTGCCGTGATGCTGCTGGGCTCCAAGCAGGCATTCATGCACGAGGTGGGTCGCGAAGAGGGCGAGGTGCGTAACGACATCGCGCGCCACTATGCCATTCTGCCGAACCCTTCGCAAAAGGTGCCGAGCTATGCAATCGTGCGTGCAAGCACCATGGAGATCGGCTATGTGGATAAGAAACGCAAGATTGCCGGCGAGGACCGTTTGCTTATCCCCGACGGCCTGCTGCAGTGCGACACGGGCGTATCGGGCAAGGAGGTCATCGACACCGTGACGCGTGTGGTCGAGGAAGTCGCCGAGGAGCACGGTGCCAACACGGCTGTAGCGCTCGCTAAGGTTAAGGCTGCCGTTGCCGAGAAGGTTGAGGATGACGAGGAGCTGCCGCCTTGGGATATCGTCGATGAGGTCTTTGAGGACCAACCGGTTATCAAGGAGAGCGTGCGCGCGGCACTGACCGAGGAGAAGGTGCCTGAGCGTGTGCCCGTGGAGCGCAAGCAGGTCGAACGCGCGGCGGTGCGCAATCACAAGATTCGTACCGACACGGGCATCGAGATCAGCTTCCCGGCCGAGATGGGTTCGAACTCCGAGTATATCGAGTTCGTCAACGAGCCCAACGGCCTCATCTCTATCGAGCTCAAGAACATCGGAAGTATTGAGAATCGATAAGCTGTGCTTGGACGTTGCAGAAAAACAAAGGCCGAAGCCCTTCGGGACTTCGGCCTTTTTTGTTTTCGGCTTGGTTGCTGACATTGCGCCGCAGGTTGGGCATACGTCAGCGAAAACGCGGTTTGTCAAAACCGCGTAACTATTAAAGTTGACGTAAGCCCTCTTCCAGGCCGGTCTTGCTGTCGGTCTTCTCGTCGCGCATCTTGATGACGCGGGCGGGGACACCGGCCACGACGGCGCCGGCGGGGACATCCTCGACGCACACGGCGCCGGCGGCAACGACAGCGCCCTTGCCTACGTGCACGCCCTCCAGGACCACGGCGTTGGCGCCGATCATGACATCGTCCTCGATGATGACGGGCGTGGCGCTGGCGGGCTCCACAACGCCTGCCAGCACGGTGCCGGCGCCGATGTGGCAGTTCTTGCCCACGGTGGCGCGGCCGCCCAGCACGGCGCCCATATCAATCATGGAGCCTTCGCCAATGACGGAGCCGATGTTGATGATGGCGCCCATCATGATGACGGCGCGATCGCCGATCTCGACGCGGTCACGGATGATCGCGCCCGGCTCGATGCGGGCGTTGATGCCCTTAAGGTCGAGCATGGGCACGGCAGAGTTGCGGCAGTCATTCTCGACATCGTAGTAGTCGATGGAGTCGGCATTGGCATCGAGGATGGCCTTGAGCTCATCCCAGTCGCCAAAGACGGTCTTGCCGCGACGGCCGCCGTAGACATGTGCGTCGCCCCAGGCAACCTTCATGCCGGGCTTCTCGCGCACGTATAGCTTGACAGGTGTCTTTTTGGGCGCGGTGGCGATGTAGTTGATAATCTCCTGGGCATTCATCTCGGCTGCGTTGCTCATTTGCTATCTCTCCTTTGGGTGGATTCGGTTGATACCTGGTTAGGCAAACATGACCTGGTCGAACGTATAGAAGCCGGGTTCGCGGGTGACGAGCTTCTGGGCGGCGGCCAGGGCGCCGTTGACGAAGATCTGACGGCTCGTGGCGCGGTGGGTGAGCGTGACTTCCTCGTCCTGGCCAAAGAAACTCACCTCGTGCACGCCGGCGACGGTGCCCCCGCGCAGCGAGTGCATGCCGATCTCCTTGGGGTCACGCGCGCCGCACATGCCCTCGCGGCCATAGACGGGGTGGTAGCCTGCCTTGGGCTCGGCCTCGACGACGGCATCGAGCAGTAGCTTGGCAGTGCCGCTGGGGGCGTCGACCTTTTGATTGTGGTGAGTCTCGACAATCTCGCAGTCAAAGCCGGGCAGCTCACGCGTGGCCTGGGCCACTAGATGACGCAGGGCTGCGATGCCGATGGAGTAATTGCCCGAGTGCATAACGCGGGTGTTCTGGCCCAGCTCACGCAGGCGGTCCATCTGCTCGGGCGTATAGCCCGTGGTGCCCGAGACCAACGCGGCGCCCGTGCGCTCGACATAGGCGACGACGGCATCGAAGGTCACGACGTTCGAGAAGTCGATGATAACGTCGGCCGCCGGGGCGCTCTCGAGCTCGGACAGATCAAAACCGATCTGGGCGACGATATCAAAAACGGGCTGCCCGCCGGCGTCGACAATGCCTTCGGCGGTAGTGCGGATGAGCGAGCCCATGCGGCCCGTTCCCATAATGACGGTCTTAATCAAGCAGACCAGCTCCCTTCAGAGCATCGGTAAGTGCGGATCGCGTGTCGTCTGCCATGGGGCACAGCGGCATACGGTAGTTTGCCTCGATCATGCCCATCTGGGCGAGCGCTTCCTTAACGGGGATGGGGTTGACCTCGCTAAAGAGGGCATTGATGAGCGGCTGACCGGCAATCTGGATATCGCGGGCGCGTGCCACGTCACCGTCCAGATAGGCGCGGCACATGTCGTGCACGAGCTGCGGCTGAACATCGGCCCACACGCTGATGGTGCCCGAGGCGCCCAGGCTCATGAGCGGCACGGTAAGCGCGTCCTCGCCCGAGTACATGCGGAAGTCGTCTGACAGCAGGTGAGCGATCTTGGCCGCGTAGGCGACGTCGCCCGAGGCTTCCTTAATACCCATGATGTTGGGATGTGCGGCCAGGCGCTCTACGTTGTGCTCGCTGATACCGCAGCCGCAACGACCGGGGATGTTGTACAGGATGCAGGGAATGTCCACGGCATCGGCTACGGTCTTAAAGTGCTGATAGATACCCTCTTCGTTAGACTTGTTGTAGTAGGGGGTAATGAGCAGCAGGCCGTCGGCTCCCAAGCCCTGGTAAGTAAGCGACTTGGTGAGCATGGTCTGCGTGGAGTTGGAGCCCGAGCCGGCGATGACGGGGACGCGTCCTGCAACTTGCT
>USPT01000147.1 GCA_900556705.1 uncultured Collinsella sp. | reverse complement strand
ACCAACGGCCTTCTGCTCCGGAGGCAGACGCTCTAATCCCCTGAGCTAATAGGGCCAACGTTTGGCATTATACCCAAGTGCACCACGGGCTATCAAAATAAAAGAAAAAGCTTTGCAATTCCGAGGAAGACGAGGCGCAACGGCCCACTTTAGAAGGCAAAAGCGAGTCAGATAGTATAAACTCACATGCACCATATACACGGCTCGCGATGCGGGCCGTTTTTGCAAAAGTTATCCATCGAGGTGAGAGGCACACCATGATTGCAATTTTAAAGCAGAGCGCCAGCGACGATGCCGTAAGCCATATCGTCAGCTGGATTGAGAAAAAGGGGCTGAAGACCGATGTCTCGCGCGGCGAGAACGAGACGATCATCGGCCTGGTGGGCGATACGACCAAGATCGACCCGTTCCTGCTCGAGTCCATGGATGTCGTCGAGCGCGTGCAGCGCGTCTCCGAGCCGTTCAAGCGCGCAAATCGCAAGTTCCACCCCGAGGACTCCGTCATCGACTGCGGCCACGGCGTCAAAATCGGCGGCGACCAGTTCCAAGTCATCGCCGGCCCCTGCTCCGTCGAGGGCGAGAACCTCATTCGCATCGCACGCCGCGTAAAGGCCGCCGGCGCCACGATGCTGCGCGGCGGTGCCTACAAGCCCCGCACCTCCCCCTACGCCTACCAGGGTATGGGCCCCGCCGGCCTCGACCTGCTGTGCGAAGCGTCTGCCGAGCTCGACATGCCGATCGTCACCGAGATCATGGACCCGCGCGACGTGCAGGTCTTCTTGGACAAGAAGATTGACGTCATGCAGATCGGCGCCCGCAACGCCCAGAACTTCCCCCTGCTCAAGGAGGTCGGCAAGACCAAGACCCCGATCCTGCTCAAGCGCGGCATGTCCGGCACGATCGACGAGCTGCTCATGGCCGCCGAGTACATCATGAGCGAGGGCAACGACAACGTTATCCTGTGCGAGCGCGGCATCCGCACCTTCGAGACCCGCACCCGCAACACCTTCGACCTCAACGCCGTGCCGGTGCTGCACCACCTGTCGCACCTGCCCGTCGTCGCCGACCCCAGCCACGCCACCGGCTACACCCGCTACGTTGAGCCCATGGCGCTCGCCGCGACCGCCTGCGGTGCCAACGGCCTGGAGATCGAGGTCCACGACGAGCCGAGCCGCGCCTGGTCCGACGGCGCCCAGGCCCTCACCCCCGATCAGTTCGACGACACCATGCGCCGCATCCGAGCCATCCGCGAGGTTGTCTGCCAAGAGACCATGGAGTAGCCCATGGGTACGGTGAGAAACGCGCGCGTTAACCAGGGCGGCCCCAAGTGCGCCGGCATCGTGGGCCTTGGCCTCATCGGCGGCAGTTTTGCCCGCGGCTATGCGCAGGCGGGCGTCCGCGTGCTGGCCTGGGACCCCGATGACGATGTCATGACAGCCGCCAGCATGGGCACTGTCGCCGGAGAGCTCAACGACAAGACACTCGGCGAATGCGACATCATCGTCCTGGCTTGCTACCCCGAGGCCTGCATCGAGTGGCTCGAGGCGCACGCCCAGGCGCTCGCCGACGCCACCGACACCGAGGCCATCATGGGTCCCGTGGTGATCGACACCGTGGGCGTCAAGGGCATCGTGTGCGAACGTGCCTTTGAGCTTGCCCGCGAGCACGGCTTTTACTTTGTGGGCGCGCACCCCATGGCGGGCACGCAGTACTCGGGCTACGCACACTCTCGCGCCGACCTGTTCCAGGGCGCCCCGCTCGTGCTCGTGCCGCCCGCGGTGGACGACGCACTTAAGCTGGAGCTTTTGGGCCAGGTGCGCGAGATGGTGCGCCCCTTGGGCTTTGGCAAGTTCAGCGTGACCAGCGCCGCCGAGCACGACCGCGTCATCGCCTTCACGAGCCAGCTTGCGCACGTGGTATCCAACGCCTACGTCAAGAGCCCCACTGCCCAGGTCCACCACGGCTTTTCGGCCGGTAGCTACCGCGATCTCACCCGTGTGGCGCACCTCAATCCTCAGATGTGGTCCGAGCTCATGATCGACGACGCCGATGCGCTCGCCTTCGAGATCGACCATCTGATCGAATCGCTCGGCGCCTACAGCCGCGCCCTTAAGGACCGCGACCAGCGCTATCTGGAGAATCTCCTTGCCGAGGGCGACCGCATTAAGCGCGCACTCGACGACGAGGCCTCCCACTAGACCACCTGTCACGCCAGGTCGAAAGGACCATAGCTTATGGCGATTACCATCGATATCGACACTGCACGCCCCTACCAGGTGCATGTTGGCACGTTTTTGCTGGAGCAGGCGGGACCGCTCGTGCGCGCCACTGCCGGCGGCACCAAGGCCGTCATCGTGACGGACACCAACGTGGGCCCGCTCTACCAGATGCCCGTTAAGCAGAGCCTGGAGGCATCAGGCTACGAGGTGAGCATCTGCACCTTCGAGGCCGGCGAAGCCCATAAGCGCGCCGAAACCTATGTTTCCATTTTGGAGTTTGTGGCCGAGCACGAGCTTTCGCGCTCCGACGTGATCGTGGCACTCGGCGGCGGTGTCGTGGGCGACGTGACGGGCTTTGTGGCCGCCACCTACATGCGCGGCTGCAAGTTTGTGCAGATCCCGACGAGCCTGCTCGCAATGGTGGATTCGTCGGTGGGCGGCAAGACGGCCATCGACCTGGCTGCTGGCAAGAACTTGGCCGGCGCCTTTTGGCAGCCGAGCGTGGTTATCGCCGACGTGGGGTGCCTGGCCACCCTCACGCCCGAGCAGTTCGCCGACGGCTGCGGCGAGGTTGTGAAACACGCCGTGATCGCCGACCCGGAGCTTTTCGCCGAGCTGGAGAAGACCCCGCTCACGCTGGAGCTGCTCAACCGCGATGTGGCCCGCGTAGCGCTCATCATCGCCCGCAATATCGACATCAAGCGCGCCGTGGTCGTCGCCGACGAGCGCGAAACCAACCAGCGCAAGCTCCTCAACTTTGGACACAGCGCCGGACACGCCGTCGAGGCCTGCGAGCACTTTGAGCTCGGACACGGCAACTGCGTGTCAATCGGCATGGGCATCATCACGCGCGCAGCGGCCCTGCACGGCGTTTGCGATGCTGCACTGCCCGGTCGTATTGAGGAGCTCTGCGCCCGCCATGGCCTCAAGACCCGCTGCGACCTAGATGCCGATGCCGTCTTTGCCGAGGCGCTGCACGACAAGAAGCGCACGGGCGACACCATCGACCTGGTGATTCCGCACGACATCGGCCGCTGCAGCATCGACCGCACGCCGCTTTCCACTTTCCACGAACTCATTGCCGAGGGCCTCGGCCAGAAGGGAGACGCATCCGCATGCTAGCCCGCATCAC
>USPT01000146.1 GCA_900556705.1 uncultured Collinsella sp. | reverse complement strand
CTTCAGCTATTTTTTGAGCGCGGCAACGAGGGCGTGCCTGCGGACGAGGGCGCGGTTGCCGATGGCAACACCACCGAGCAGGCTGGCGGTCCCTGGGTCGATGGCCTGGGTATTATGCGTGGCTCGTGCACGCGCTTGGAATCGAGTCGCCTGAAGGTGCCGCACGCGGGCTGGGACCAGGTACACATGACGCCCGTCGGTGCGGCCGATCCGCTGCTTGCCGGTTTTGCCGAGGGTGCCAACATGTACTTCACCCACAGCTACGCGGTGGCCGACGATGCCGATGCCGCCGATGTGCTGGCGCGCACGCACTATACGCGGAGCTTCCCGTGCATCGTGCGCCACGGCAACGTGTGGGGCTGCCAGTTCCATCCCGAGAAATCCTCCGCGCTGGGTCAGCGCATCCTTAAGAACTTCGTCAACATCGTCGAGGAGGCTGGCCGATGATCCTGTTTCCCGCAATCGATCTGATCGGCGGCAAAGTCGTGCGCCTGGAGCGTGGCGACCGCAGCCGCTGCAAGGTATATTCCGACGACCCCGTGGCCGTTGCTCGCTCGTTTGCCGAGCAGGGCGCAAGCTGGGTGCACGTCGTCGACCTGTCCGCTGCCTTTGGCGAGGACGAGGACACATGCGCTGCCAACTCGGCGGCGATTAAGGCCATCTGCGGCGTCGACGGTCTGTCCGTGGACGTGGGCGGCGGCGTCCGCTCGCTCGCGCGCATCGACGAGTTGGCCGGCTACGGTGCGCGCCGCATCGCGCTGGGCACGGTGCTGGTGACCGAGCCGGGTTTTGCTGAGGTGGCAGCCCAAGGCTTTGGCGAGCTGCTCGTGGCCGACATCGCCGCTCGCGACGGCCAGGTCAAGGTGAACGGTTGGCGTGACGGCGCGGGCGTGGCGCTCGACGACGCCGTGGCGCAGCTTTCCGAGCTGGGCTTTAAGCATCTGGTGTATACCGACGTCGCGCGTGATGGCATGCAGACGGGCATCGATGTGGCGGCGTATCGCCATGTGGCCGAGGTCGCGGGTTTTCCCGTCGTGGCTTCGGGCGGTATCTCGACGCTCGACGACATCCGTGCGCTTGCCGCGGTGGGCGGGGATGCCATCGAGGGTGCCATTACCGGTCGCGCGCTCTACGAGGGCAACTTTACGCTGGCCCAGGCGCTGGCCGCCGCCCGAGGGGAGGAGTAGCCTATGCTTACCAAACGCGTAATTCCCTGCCTGGACGTCAAGGACGGCCGTGTGGTCAAGGGCGTCAACTTTGTGAGCTTGCGCGATGCGGGCGATCCGGTGGAGCTGGCGCGCGCCTACGACCGCGAAGGTGCGGACGAGGTCGTATTTTTGGACATTACCGCGACGAGTGACAACCGTGTGACGACCATCGAGATGGCGGCGCACGCGGCCGAGGAGCTCGCTATTCCCTATACCGTGGGCGGCGGCTTTCGCGACTTGGCGGGCATGCGGACCATGGTTGCCGCCGGTGCCGACAAGGTGTCGCTCAACTCGGCGGCCGTGCGTGACCCGTCGCTGATTAGCCAGGCTGCCGCGGCTTTTGGCAGTCAGGCCGTGGTCGTGGCGATCGATGCCAAGCGCGTCGGTTTGCCCGGAGAGCCGGGTGCCGACAAGTGGGAGGTCTTTACCGCGGGAGGTCGCAACGCCACGGGTATCGACGCGGTGGCGTGGGCCGAGGAAGCGGCTCGTCGCGGCGCCGGCGAGATCTTGCTGACCAGTATGGATCGCGACGGCACCAAGGCCGGCTTTGACCTGGCGCTCACCCGTGCCGTGGCGCGCGCGGTGCCGATTCCGGTGATCGCAAGCGGCGGCGTGGGTACGCTCGAGCATTTTGCCGAGGGCGTGATCGAGGGCGAGGCGGACGCCGTGCTGGCGGCGAGCGTCTTTCACTTTGGAACCTTCAGCATTCGCCAGGTGAAGGAGTATATGGCCAGCCAAGGTATCCCTGTCAGGTTGGACTTCTAGCGCTGCGGCTTGCCCAGGCACCGCATCTTGCCGCTCAAACCGTCGCTCGCGTACCAAAGTACGCGTCGCTCCTCTTTCGCGGCAACCTGCGGCACCTGGGCAACCCTCGCCGACCTGTGGAGTTTACGGTAATTACTTGGGAGAAATGATGATTGAGGTAATAGAAACGTCTGATCTTACGTACGACGCCCACGGGCTGATTCCTTGTGTGGTTCAGCAGTATGACACCGGCGAGGTGCTTATGGTTGCTTGGATGAACGAGGAATCGGTGGGGCTGACGCTCAAGACTGGCACCACGTGGTTTTGGAGCCGCAGCCGCCAGGAGCTCTGGAACAAGGGCGCGACGAGCGGCAACATGCAGGCGGTCAAGGAGCTCTGGGCCGACTGCGATAGCGATACGCTGCTGGTCAAGGTCGACTCGCCGGGCCCGGCCTGCCACACCGGCAACCGTACCTGCTTCTTTAAGCGCGTGGAAGGGGGAGTGCGATGAAAGTCGTGACGCCGTTCGAGGTCGCCGACTGCAACACCGAGCTCCTCCGCGCGGGCGTGCCATGCCGCGTGCACCTGGCTGATGCCTGCGGGGCGCAGTCGCTTTGGCTCGAGGCCGAGAAGGAAAGGCTCGATGAGGCCCATGCCGTCATCGTCGAGTTCTTTGAGAAAAAGGGCGCAAAGCCTCGGTTCGATGAGACCGGTACCTACTTTACGCTGCAGTAACGAGAGGAAATAACCATGGGAGTCAGAACAGCTAACGTGCAGCCGGGAAATATCGGCGAGACGCTGACGGGTCTGGCCGAGGTGATTCACGGTCGTCGTGATGCATCGCCGCAGGAGAGCTATACCGCGCGTCTGCTGATCGACGTCGAGGACGAGCTGCTCAAGAAGCTTGCCGAGGAGGCAAGTGAGGTGATCATGGCCTGCAAGGATAACGATCACGATCACATCCGCTACGAGGCCGGCGACCTGGTCTACCACCTGCTCGTGACGCTCGAGCGCTACGGTATCACCCTCGACGAGCTAGCCGGCGAACTCAACGCCCGCCGTCACTAGTCATTGGGGACGTTCTTAAACGACTAGTTAGGCGAGGGACGTGGACTCCCATTCTCCGGTGAGGTGGGGGATGTCGAAGGTTCGATAACCGCAGTCGTGGGCGTGGGCCTGGGCTTCACGGATGTTCCAACAGATATCGCAGGCGCGGTGTGCGTCCGAGCCAAAAGTGATCGGCACCTCGGCGTGGGCAAAGCAACGCAGCAATCCGGTCGCGGGATAGTAGTCGTCGAGGCCCTTGCGTGGTGCGGCGGTCGAGACCTCAACGCGGCGACCCGTATCGTGCGCGCACTCGGCCATCTGCTGCCAAAACGGTGCGGGGTCAAAGTCGGGCGCAAAGCCTTCCTTCGAAAAGCGCATGACCAGGTCGG
>USPT01000145.1 GCA_900556705.1 uncultured Collinsella sp. | reverse complement strand
GCGTACTCGCACAGCAGCATGGCGATGGCGGTAAAGCCCATGGACAGCACGCAGAACAGCGAGATGGAGAAGGTGTAGCCGGTGCCGGCGACCGCGGCGGCGGTGGAGATGGCCGAAAGGTCGCCCGGCTGGATGGGCATGGACTTAAACGTGATAACGAAGAACTCGGCAATGCCCAGGATAAAGAGGGCAAAGGCCAGGACCGCGGGGGCTGCGCCGTGGCGCTGGAATAGGAAGAACAAGCCGACCATGAGCGTGGTGATGATGGCCCACTCGAGCAGGATGCACAGGGGGTAGACCCAGGTAAAGTCGTGGTTGGACGATACCTCCATGCCCAGCAGCGCAAAGACGCCGGCGAGCAGCAGGCACAGGACGGCGGCGACGAGCGGTTTGCCCACAAAGGCGCCGCGCAAGCGGGCGAGCTTGCCGGTGGGGGCGGGGGCGTCGGGCGCGGCGAACGCAAAGACGCGCGGGGCGATGCGGTCGCGTGCGATGCTGGCCCAAGCGCTGCCGGTGAGGATGGCGTTGGTCAGGATGAGCATCACAAAGGCGAGCGGCTCGTTTTGAGCGACGAGGCCCACGGCGCCCCAAATAGTCAAAAAGACCTGGAACAGGCCGAAGGCGACGCTCCACCCAAGAGCGCTTTTGGCAACGGTGCCCGACTGAGCGCGAATGGCCTTGGCCTCGCGCAAGACAAGGTAGACGGTCGCCGCAAGACCGACGAGCGAGATGGCGGCAGCGAACATGCTGAGACTCCTCACAAACTAAAACGTACGAAAGCGGGGGTTTACCCGATTGTTACCAAGATATGCGCTGCAATTGGTGTCTGCGCACAACAACCAGCCATATTAACGCGCACGTGTGGCGGCGTGGCGCAATGTAGTGGCGACCTGCGCGATAATGGACGGGAATTACACGGAAACGTAAAGGCTTCTTAAAGAATTAGCGAGGATGAGGCGATGAACGAGCAGGTTTGCACCAAGGCTGTGGATACGAACGGTTATCCGGTCGAGACGACGGGCAATGCGGTGCTGGACACGTTGGAGCACCGTTCCTCCACGCGTGCCTTTGCGCGTGATGACGACGACCGCCCCGTGGCGGTGACCGACGAGCAGCGGGCGGCGATTCTGCATGCGGCGAGCCGTGCGCCGTCGGCAGGCGCCATGATGATGTATTCCATCGTAAGCATTCGCGAGCAGGCTACGCTGGACCGCCTCGCCGACCTGTGCGATCACCAGCCCATGATCGCCAAGGCGCCCTGGGCACTAATATTTGTGGTCGATTATGCCAAGTGGATCGATCTGTTTGAGCACGTGGGCTGCTTTGAGCCCGAGTTTGTCGAGCGTACGGGCAAGGCGCCCCGCCGCGCGCCGGGTTTGGGCGACTTTGCCATCGCGGCCCAGGACGCCGTGATCGCTGCGCAAAACGCCGTGGTTGCCGCCGAGGCCCTGGGGCTGGGGAGCTGCTACATCGGCGATATCGTCGAGAATGCCGAGGAAGTTGCCGAGCTGCTGGACTTGCCGCCCTATACCATGCCGCTGTCGATGCTCATCATCGGCACGCCCCGTAAGGAGCGTCCGGCCATTGCGCATCCCGTGGTGAACCTGGTGCACGAGGAGCGCTACTGCCGCGCCGATGCCGCGACCATGGACGCGCAGGTGGCCGAGATGGACGCGATGTTCCGTCCGCATGCCCGCGAGGTGGGGGAGCGCGTCGTGGACATCTATACCCGTAAGCACACGAGTCCCTTTATGGCCGAGATGAGCCGCTCCATGGAGTGGTGGTTCAAAAATTGGCTTGGAAAATGACGAATGTGACAAAGGGAAAGTCCCTTTGTCACATTCCATATCGCCGAGGTGGCTTAAAGGCTGTATAAATGTTTATCTAGCTGGGAAAACAGTGCCATTCAAACATGGGCCGATTACCTATAATTCCTTCGAACATTAAAGTTGGGAGGAAACCGGCTTATGGAACAAAAGGCCAAGGAGGCAGCTTCGCACGCTGCGATTCCTGTGAGCATCTCGGCGATGCTCGTCACGCTGGGCGTGGTGTACGGCGATATCGGCACCAGCCCTATGTATGTAACCAAGGCGCTCGTTGCCGGCAACGGCGGCATCGGAAGCGTCACGGAGGAGTTCGTGCTCGGCGCGCTCTCCCTTGTCGTGTGGACGGTCACGCTGCTGACCACCATCAAGTATGTGCTCATCTCGCTGCGCGCCGATAACCATGGTGAGGGCGGCATCTTTGCCCTGTACAGCCTGGTCAAGCGCTGCGGCAAGTGGCTTATCATCCCCGCCATGCTGGGTGGCGCCGCGCTGCTCGCCGACGGCATCCTGACGCCAGCCGTTACCGTTACCACGGCCATCGAGGGCCTGCGCACCATCCCGGCGGTCCATGCCGTGCTGGGCGATGACCAGGGCCGCGTCGTCGCCATTACGCTCGCCATCATCATCGTGCTCTTCTTGGTACAGCGCATCGGTACGGCCAAGATCGGTCACGCCTTTGGCCCCATCATGACGCTGTGGTTCCTGTTCCTGGGCGGCACGGGTCTGTTCTTTGTCTTCCAGCACCCCGCCGTGCTGCTGTGCCTCAACCCGGTGCGCGGCATCGCCTTTTTGCTGAGCCCCAACAACCACGCGGGCATCATGATTCTGGGCAGCTGCTTCCTCGCCACCACCGGTGCCGAGGCGCTCTACTCCGACATGGGCCACGTCGGCCGCGGCAACATCTACGCTACCTGGCCGTTCGTTAAGTGCTGCCTGCTGCTTTCCTATATGGGCCAGGGCGCTTGGCTTATGAACAACGCTGCCAACCCCGAGCTCATGGGCATTGCCGACCTCAACCCGTTCTACCAGATGCTCGCCCCGGGCCTGCGCCCGTTTGCCGTCGGCCTTTCCACCGTCGCGGCCATCATTGCCTCGCAGGCGCTCATCACCGGCGCATTCTCGCTGGTGTCCGAGGCCAGCCGTCTGGACCTCATGCCGCACATGCAGGTCTTCTACCCTGCCGAGACCAAGGGCCAGCTCTACATCCCCATGGTCAACAACGTCATGCTTGTCGGCTGCGTCATCGTGGTGCTGCTGTTCCAGAACTCGGCGCATATGGAAGCCGCCTACGGCCTTGCCATTACGCTGACTATGATGTGCACCACGCTGCTGCTCTTCTTCTACCTGCACGAGGAGCGCAAGCTCAAGGTTGCTCCGTGGATCTTCGCGGCCTTCTTCCTTTTGCTCGAAGGCTTCTTCTTCGTGAGCTCGCTCACCAAGTTCTTCCACGGCGGCTACTTCACCATCCTCATGGCTGCACTCATCATGGGCATTATGGTGTGCTGGTACAACGGCACGGCGGTCGAGCAGCGCCAGTTTACGCTGCTGCCGCTGCGCAGCTA
>USPT01000144.1 GCA_900556705.1 uncultured Collinsella sp. | reverse complement strand
TGATTCAGGACAGTCCCAAGCCCATCGTACTCACCGGCTCGCAAAAGCCCATGGGTAACCCCTTTACCGATGCCAAGCTCAACCTGTACCAGAGCCTGCTCTATGCGCTCGACGAGCATTCACACGACGTCTCGATCGTGTTTGGCGGCGTCGCCATTGCCGGCACGCGCGCCCGCAAGCAGCGCACCATGAGCTTTAACGCGTTCATTAGTGTCAACTATCCGCCCATTGCCTACATCCGCAACGACCGCATTGTGCGCAACGGGCTTCACGGGACTCATCAGAATGAGAGCCCGGTTCGTTTCTACGACAGTATTGACCCGCGCGTGTTTGTCCTCAAGCTTACACCCGGCGTGAACCCGGGTATCCTGGACGCCCTTGCCGATAGCTACGATGCTGTAATTCTTGAGACCTTTGGCATTGGCGGTATTCCCGAGTTTGGTGAGTCCGGCGAGTCATTCCAGGAGGCGATTTTTCGCTGGGTCGGTTCGGGTCGCACCGTCGTTATGACCACGCAGGTCCCCGAAGAGGGCCTCGATCTGGGCGTTTATGAGGTCGGCCGAGCTTACGCCGATCATCCGGGTATTTTGCGCGGCGACGACATGACCACCGAGACGCTCGTGGCCAAAACCATGTGGGCGCTCGGCCAGTCACGTGATGCGGCCGAGATTCAGCGCCTGTTCTACAGCCAAGTCAACCACGACCGCATCCCGATGGTGTAGCAAAAAAACAAAATCCGCCTCTTTGGGCCTTGTAGGGCACGTGGTACCCCTCGGAACGTGCAAAAAGCGAAGTTTTCAGCATCCGCCCCTTACGGGAATGTTAAAACCGCTGGCTGAAAATTTTTTTCGGTTCGACCGACTCGTTCCACGCGTATGTTTTTCCTCATATTATTGAATTTTGTGGATAATCCAAAACATTACGCGTCGTATTTGTGACCCCGGCTGCCGTCAAATTATTGAGGGATGCTGAATACTCGCGTTTTTGCACGCCGCCGTCGGGGGGACCCGTTCAACAAGCGGCAAATCTAGCAAAAAAGGCTACTCGATACCCTCGAGAAGCTCTGACACCGTCATGCCGAGTGCGGGTGCGATCTTAAATAGAACCTTGAGCGTGAAATTTGCCGTCCCATCTTCGATTCGGTCGAGGTAGGGTCGGCTGATTCCTGTCGCCACACAAAAATCAACCTTGGAGATACCAAGGTCTCTGCGCGTCTCTTCGACCCGCCTGCCAAGAATCTGTTTCGCACGTTCGTCCATGCAGCCGAGTTTGAAATGGAGCCGAACATAAACGTAAACTATAGTTTACGTTTTGCCGAATACACAGGAGTTTTCTATGTCGGGTTCTTCGGTCCGCACGTACCGAGCCACGCTTCGCACAAACAGCGCACCGCCCAAGCTCGTCGTCGTTGAAGCAGAATGTCTTTCGCCCGATGAGCGCACAGCATTTGCATTGCTATCAAGTCGCGTCGCCGCCGTTCTGGTCCCTTGCCCGGCGCAAGGTGAACTTGCCATCCAATGCCAAGCGCACAGCTGCTCGTTCAATCAGGCTGCCGTAATCGCATCCAGCCAACGCGGCCTGCCGCTCCTTTTAGAAGCCGGTATCGCGCTCTGCCTTCGCGGTGCCGGATACGAAAACGAGGCCGCCGCCGATGTGGTCTTTCAACCACGATCGAGCGGCGGCCTCGCAGCAGCCATCGAATATGCGTGCAGGCTCGTTGCCTAAAGGTGCAAGCTAAAAGCCCAGGCCAAAGCCCATACCGGTAATCGCCGAATACATAAAGTAGACGTTGATCACATTGAGGAACACACCCGTGATGCAACCGTTGCGCAGGTAGCGCTCGCACACGATGCGCGCCATGGCGGCGGAGTCATCATTGTTCTTTGCCTGGCGTCCCGCCGTAAAGTACGTCGCCACGCTCAGCAGCAGATTGAGCACCGGCAACGCCAGCAGCTCGTAGCTCTTGCCCCAGCGCGTCGCCTCGCCGGCGGCATTAAACTTCGTTGCCACCTCGGGACCAATGTTGGGGATAACACACGCTGCGACCACCAGCGGAATCACCGCAAGTACGAGCAGCGCAATACCCATGTAGCCAGCTTTTTTGCCATATTTAAACATATGCGTCGCCCTTACACGTTAAAGCGGAAGTGCACGACGTCGCCATCGGCCATGACATAGTCCTTGCCCTCAATACGCAGTTTGCCGGCGGCCTTGGCGCCCTGCTCACCGCCGAGCTCGATGTAGTCGTCATAGCCAATGACCTCGGCCTTAATAAAGCCGCGCTCAAAATCGGTGTGGATGACGCCGGCGGCCTGCGGGGCGGTCGCGCCCTGACGAACCGTCCAGGCCTTGACCTCCATCTCGCCGGCCGTAAAGAACGACTGCAGACCGAGCAGCTTATAGGCCGCCTGCGCGAGCACGTCCAGACCGGGCTGTTCCAGGCCCAGGCTCTCCAGGTAGTCGGCGGCGTCCTCGGGATCGAGCTCGGAAAGCTCGGCCTCAATCTTGGCGCAGATGGGCAGCGGCTTGACGCCGTCGATGGGCGCCAGGTCCTCGTTGAGCATGTCCTCGTCCACGTTGGCCACATACAGGATGGGCTTCATGGTGAGCAGGAACAAGCCCTTGGCAGCGGCGCGCTCCTCGTCGGTCATCTCCATGGACGCGGCGCGCTTGCCTTCGTTGAGCCAGGCAAGCAGGCGCTTGGCGACCTCAAACTTGGGCATGAGCTCCTTGTCGCGCTTGGCCTCCTTCTCGAGCTTGGGCAGCTGCTTCTCGAGCGTGCCCATATCGGCCAGGATAAGCTCGGTCATGATGGTGTCGGCATCGCCGGCGGGATCGACGAACTCGCCCGTGCGGCCCACCTCGCGCATAACGTTGGGGTCCTTAAAGTAGCGCACGACCTCGCAGATGGCGTCAGTCTCGCGGATGTTTGCCAGGAACTGGTTGCCCAGACCCTCGCCCTCGTTAGCGCCCTTCACCAGACCTGCGATGTCGACGAACTCGACCGTAGCCGGCACAATGCGGCCGGGGTTGACGATGTCGGCGAGCTTTTGCAGGCGGCTATCGGGCACATCGACGATACCCACATTGGGGTCGATCGTGGCAAACGGGTAGTTGGCGGCAAGGCCGGTCTTTTTGGTAAGCGCGGTGAACAGCGTCGACTTGCCCACGTTGGGCAGGCCCACGATACCGATGGAAAGGGACACAACAGCTCCTTTTGGTACAGGTACTTCAAACTTCATAAGTATAGCGCCGCCGCAGCATCCGGGCGAATCCGGACACCGCGGCGGCGCAAATGAAGCAGAGATTGGGGTCGCTGACTAGTCCGCGAGCTTTTCCACCTGGTCGAGCATCTTGTCCAGCTTGGCCTTTGCCTCGGCCTTGACCTTCT
>USPT01000143.1 GCA_900556705.1 uncultured Collinsella sp. | reverse complement strand
TGGCAAGCTTGGACAGCAGCGCCGCGACCTGTCCACGCTGCTCGATGTAGAAGTAATTGGAGACATGCATGAGCTTTTTGGTCTGCGCCTCGAGCGCCGAGAGCACTGCAGCGTTGCCGTGGCCAAGGCTGCACACACCGATACCGGCAAGAAAATCAAGATACTCACGGCCGTCATCACCGGTGAGCTTCATACCGTGACCTTCGACAAACTCTACCGGAGAACGACCAAAAGTATGCATAACGTAATGGGATTCGAGCGATTGTTGAGTTGCAAGTGACATGGGATGCCTTTCGTTGGGCGCCGTACGGCGCAGGGCTATGGGTGCAGGGACGCGACGACCGCGGGGCAGCTAGACCGTCTGGAGCTTCTCGACCTCGTCGAGGTTCTCGGTCAGGCGTGCCGCAAAGGTCGAAAGCGGGTGCGGATGCGTATCAAACTCGTAGGCCGTCTCGGTGGAGTGGATCACGGTACCGACGCCGGCATCGGTCAACAGCTCCAGCAGCAGCGAGTGCGGCGTCGTGCCGTTGATGATGTGGGCTCGGAACACGCCAGCGGATAGTGCATCGACGGCGGCGCGCAGCTTGGGGATCATGCCCTTGTCGACCTCGCCGCCGTAGAGCATCTCATTGACCTCGTCGAGCGTCAGGTTGGAGATAAGCGAATCCTTGTCGCTAAAGTCCTTGTACAGACCGTCGACATCGGTCAAAAAAATCGCCTTGTGCGCATGAAGCGCCGCCGCAACGGCGCCGGCGGCGGTATCGGCGTTGATGTTGAAGAAGCCACCGTCCTCCCCCGCTGCGACCGTGGCGATAACGGGAATGTACTCGCTGTCGAGCAGGCGCTCGATATAGTCGGTGTTGACGTGCGTAACCTTGCCTACGCGGCCGAGCTCTGGGTCGAGCGGCTCGGCGATAAGGGTACCGGCGTCGCTGCCGGACACGCCCACGGCCAGGTTGCCGTGGTGGTTGAGCGCCGCGACCAGCTCCTGATTGACCTTGCCGCCCAGCACCTCGCGCACGATATCCATGGTGGCAGGCGTAGTCACGCGCTGGCCGTTCTTAAACTCGACGGGAATGTCGTAGTGGCTGAGAGCCTCGTTGATGGCCTTGCCGCCACCGTGCACGATAACAGGGCGCATGCCGATAATCTTAAGCAGGACGATGTCGCTCATCACGTCACGACGCAGCTGCTCGTCGACCATGGCGGCACCGCCGTACTTGATAACGACCGTCTTACCGGTCAGGTTCTTAATCCACGGCAGCGCCTCGAACAGCAGCTGCGCGGTAACTTCGTTGGATTCGCTCGAGCGACAATCGCGTGCGAACTTCATAATCTGCCTCGTCTTTCGTATCGTTATCGCGCCGCGCTCCGCTGTCCGCAATCGCGGCAAGATGCGCAGCGTGCCTGGAATCTAGGAACGGTAGTCGCCGTTGATGGAGATGTACTCATGTGTGAGGTCGCAGGTCCACACGGTCGTTGCCGCGTCGCCTGCGCCCAAGTCGGCCGAGATCACGATCTCGGGCGCCTCGAAACGTCGTAGAGCCTCGTCCTCGTCAAAGGGAACGGTCAGGCCATCACGGCAGACGGGCATACCCATCATGTCGATGGACACATCTTCTTGGTTAAACTGCACGCCGCACTTGCCAAGCGCCATAGCAACGCGACCCCAGTTGCAGTCGTGGCCGGCGATGCAGGTCTTAACGAGCGGCGAGTTGGCAACGGCACGGGCGGCGATATCGGCTTCCTCGTCGTTGGCGGCTCCGGTAACGTTGACCGTAACAAGCTTGGATGCGCCCTCACCATCGGCGGCGATGTTGCGCGCCAGGCTCTCGCACACCTCGTGCACGGCAAATGCCAGCTCGTCAAAGGCATCGGAACCCTTGACGATGGGCTCGGCATCTGCGGCAGCGGCGCCGGAGGCAAGCATGATGCAGGTGTCGTTGGTCGAGGTGTCGGAATCGACCGTTACCTTGTTAAAGGTCTGCTTGACGGTCGAGAGCAGCAGGGCATGAAGTGCCGCAGGCTCGACGGGGGCATCGGTGGTGATAACTGCAATCATGGTGGCCATGTTGGGCATGATCATGCCCGAGCCCTTGCACATTCCGCCTACCGTATAGACATTGCCCGCATGACCCGCAGCCTCACTGACATAGGACACGGCGTACTCCTTGGAGTGCGTGTCAGTCGTCATGATGGCGCGAGCGGCATCGGCGCCACCGTGGGCGGAGAGCGCCTCGTAGGCAGCAGGAATGGCGGTCTCAAACGTGTCGATCGGCAGAATCTGGCCAATCACGCCCGTGGAGGCAACCAGAATCTGCTGGGGCTCGCAGCCGATGACCTGCGATGCGATGCTGCACGTCTCGCGCGCGCATGCAAGGCCGGTCTCACCCGTGGCGGCGTTGGCATTGCCAGAGTTGACCGAAACGCCGGCGATGATTCCGTAGCCCTTGTCGGCACCGCCCAGGTTGGCACGGCTCACCTGCACGGGTGCCGCACAAAAGCGGTTAGTCGTAAACACGCCGGCGCCGGGACAGGGTTTATCGGGCACGACGAGCGCGTAATCCAGACGCTCGGGGTTCTTGCGGAACCCAGCGTGGATGCCTGCAGCCTTAAAACCAGCCGCAGCCGTAACGCCACCCTCGACAGCGCGAATCTTGATATCAAACAGCTCGGTATTCATCGTCTTTATGACTCCTTATGTCAAACAAAAAACGGACATCGGTTGGTGCGCCATGCCAGTCGTAATCATGAGACCAGCTCAAGAGTGGCGCCCCACTCGATGCCCGACTACCAAATCGTTAACAATCGAATGTGCTACACCGGGCACGCCACTGTGGGCAAGCCTCGTCGCTCGTCAAAGCCAAAGACGATATTGGCGCACTGGACCGCTTGGCCCGCAGCGCCCTTGCACAGATTGTCGATGGCGCCCGTCGCCACCAGCACGCCCGCGCGCTTGTTGAACGCAAGGCCAATCTGGGCGGCGTTGGTGCCGACGACCGAAGCCGTCTTGGGCTGCTGGCCGGCATCGAGCACGCGCACAAAGGTGCGTCCATCGTAGAACTGCTTGTAATAGTCGACGACATCCTCAAGAGCCAGGGAGTCGATGGCCTGCGGCGTGAGCGGCAGCGTCACCGTGGAGAGCAGGCCACGCTTGAGCGGTGCCAGATGCGGCGTGAAGACGACGCGATCGGTCAGGCCAAGGATTTGCTCAATCTCGGGCGTGTGGCGATGCTTGCCTACGCCATAGGCCTCCAAGTTCTCGTCGGCGCTGCAAAAATGCGTACGAGCGTTGCAGGACTTGCCGGCACCCGTTGCACCGCTGATGGCATCGACAATCACGGGACCGTTCTCGGCCACCCAGCCCGCACGCACGGCAGGAGCGGCAGCAAGGCTCGTTGCGGTGGGAT
>USPT01000142.1 GCA_900556705.1 uncultured Collinsella sp. | reverse complement strand
CGGGTACGGCAACGATCTTGTGCGTGCCGCGCTCAAAGAAACCGCAACGGACAGCACCCTCCTTACCGGGAGCAAAGGGAGTGGCGGCCTTATGGCGAAAACCGCGCGGCGCAGGATATTTGCCCGGGTCGCCCAGGGTGACGCCCATACCACAAATAGGATCTACAGCAATGCCTTCACGCTCACAAAGCGAAGCAAAAAGATCTTCCATAGCAGCCTGCTTGGCGGCGAGCTGCTTCTTATAAGGACGATTGAGCGCCGTACACCCACCGCAAGCTTTCATGATCGAACAAGGAGACTTGGGATCAACGGCCTTGCGCGCAGACGGAACCGGATTCTTATACGGGCGCTTGGAGCGAGTCTGAGATGCCTTATCGTCGTTCCGACGAGAGCCGGGACGCTTGGCCTTAGCCTTGCCCTTGGCCGACTTACCCTTCGCGTCCTGAGACGACTTGGATTTCTTAGAAGATTTTTTCTCCTCTGACCCCTCAGCCGCCTCGATCAAAGCACGACGAGCCTTACGCTCCGCACGAGATTCTGCCATGAATTAACCCCACTATTAAATAAAAGAAAAGTCCGAAGCAATTGTACCGTGCATTCAACGTGCCCGTTTGGAGAGGAGGCTATTTAAGGTTTCGAGCACGTTGTCTCCCGGCTGAGTGGCGCCCGGCGCGGAGTTTAATTTGTCGCGAGTTCCGCACGAACAGGAGGCCACTTAATGTGGCCTCCGTCGTGAGCAGGACTGTAGAGCAGCAAATTAAACTCCGCGCCGGGCGCCACTCAGCCGGGTGCTCCAACCTAGTGCTCCATGCGTGCTTTCCGTCTTGCGCAGGACTGTAGAGCAGGAAACTTAATCACGCGCCGCTCCCCGCCCACGCCGGGCAACCTCTCCCTTGTACTTTATCAAGGTAGAGTGTATGATTCTGAGCGTTACATGACTCACTTTACCTAACTAAAGTGCCATCAAGGGGGAATACTATGAATACCGATATGTCTCGTCGTCAGTTTGTTGGTCTAGCCGGCTCGCTCGCCACGGTGCTTGGCCTTGGTCTTGTCGGTTGCGGCGGTGGTGCCGGCAAGGGCTCCGCTGCTGGTTCTGCCGCGGCCAAGGACGTGAAGGGCGCTGCGGAGTCCAAGAAGCTCGTGGTGGGCTTTGATAAGTCCTATCCTCCGTACGGCTTTGTGGGCGACGATGGCGAGTACACCGGCTTTGATCTCGATCTTGCCAAGGCTGTTGCCGATAAGCAGGGCTGGGAGGTCAAATACGAGGCCATCGATTGGGATGCCAAGGACACGCTGCTCAACTCCGGCGCCATCAACTGCATCTGGAACGGCTTTACCATGGAGGGTCGCGAGGACGACTACACGTTTTCCGAGCCGTACATGCTCAACGAGCAGGTGCTGGTGGTCAAGAAGGATGCGGGTATCAAGAGCTGGGACGATCTTGCCGGCAAGACCGTGATTACCCAGACCGATTCCGCTGCGCAGGATGTGCTCGAGGGTGACCAGAAGGATCTGGCGGCGACGTTTGCCACGCTCGACACGATCGGCGAGTACAACACGGCCTTTATGCAGCTCGAGAGCGGCGCGGTCGATGCCGTGGCTTGCGACCTTTCGATTGCCCAGTATCAGCTTGCCGCCAAGCCCGATGCTTATACGCAGCTTGATGAGCCGCTGTCCAGCGAGCACTACGCCGTCGGCTTTAAGAAGGGCGACACCAAGTCGGCCGACGCCGTGACCGAGTCGCTCAAGGCGCTCTACGAGGACGGCACGGTTAAGGACCTGTGCGACAAGTATTCAAGCTATGGTCTATCTTTCGATAATTGGGTGCTCAAGTAATGTCTATTCAGGTCATGATGCAAATGCTTGGCCAGGGATTCTTGGTCAGTTTGCAGTTGTTTGTGCTGACGCTGCTGGGGTCGATTCCGCTGGGAATCCCCGTGGCGTTTATGCGCATGAGCAAAATTGCGCCGCTCCGCTGGATTGCGCGCATCTACATTTCGGTCATGCGCGGTACGCCGCTCATGCTGCAGATGTTTGCCATCTACTTTGCCCCGTACTACGTGTTCGGCATTTCGCTCACGCCCGATTCCAAGTGGACGGCGTGCGTCGTAGCGTTCATCATCAACTACGCCGGTTACTTTGCCGAGATCTATCGCTCGGGCCTGCAGTCCATTCCGCGCGGTCAATACGAGGCAGCCGAGGTGCTGGGCTATTCGCGCATGCAGACGTTTCTGTATATCGTGATGCCGCAGGTCGCCAAGCGTATTCTGCCGGCGATGGGCAACGAGATCATCACGCTGGTCAAGGACACGTCGCTGGCGTTTGCCATTGGCGTGGGTGAGATGTTCTCGACGGCCAAGGCGCTGGTCGCCTCGCAGGTGAGCATGGTGCCGTTTGCGATCGCGGCGCTGATCTACTGGATCTTTAACTTTGTGGTCGAGATGCTGCTGGGCGCCGCCGAAAAGAAGCTGGACTATTATCATGACTAGCTCAGTGATGAAAATCGAAAGCGCGCGCAAGGCGTTTGGTGGCAATGAGGTGCTCAAGGATATCTCGCTCGAGGTAAAGCGTGGCGAGGTCGTAGCGATTATCGGGCCTTCAGGCGGCGGTAAGTCCACACTTCTGCGCTGTGCCACACTGCTCGAGACACTTGACGGAGGCTCGCTCTCGTTTGGCGACCTTGCCGTTGCGACGGACGCGGGGTCGGGTGCGGTATATGCGAAAGGCGACGTGCCCAAGCGGGCGCGTTCGCGATTTGGCCTGGTGTTTCAGAACTACAATCTGTTTCCGCACTATACGGTGATGAAAAACATCACCGATGCTCCGATTCGCGTACTCAAGCGTCCGCGCGAGCAGGCCGAAGCGCGTGCGCGTGAGTTGATCGCGCAGATGGGGCTTACGGGCAACGAGAACAAGGTGCCGTGTGAGCTTTCGGGCGGTCAGCAACAGCGTGTGAGTATCGCCCGCGCCTTGGCGCTCGACCCGGAGATCTTGTTCTTTGACGAGCCGACCTCGGCGCTCGATCCCGAGCTAACGGCCGAGGTACTGCGTGTCATTAAAGACCTGGCAGCGCAGAATATGACGATGGTGATCGTGACCCATGCGATGCAGTTCGCGCGCGACGTTGCCGATCGCGTGGTCTTTATGGACGGCGGTCGCATTGTCGAGGAGGGCCCGGCCGAGCAGGTTATCGATCATCCGCGTGAGCAACGTACCCGTGAGTTCTTGAGCCGTATCGAGGGCTAGGCTCATCTATGTATTGAGAAGAAGCCGCCGCAGGTCTTATGGTCTGCGGCGGCTTTTATTTGTATCGATGGGGTTTAATAATCGCCTGGCATACTTGCTCTGTCCTCTCGCCGCCTGTATTCATACGTGCGCCGAAAGGTGTGCATGGACGGTCGCCCGTGAGGGTAGGGTGGTGGCATAGGACA
>USPT01000141.1 GCA_900556705.1 uncultured Collinsella sp. | reverse complement strand
CCAAGTTGGAAGAGGTGCGAGAGCTCGCTCGCAAACTCGCCTAAGGACAAGAAGAACGCATGGCAATCGGTGCTGGTGGAAAATGCTTGCTATTCTTACCAAGAGGAATGCTGATTGCCATGCAACGATGCTCCAGCGGACAATTCCTGTGTGCTAAAACGCCTTCTCGTTCAAGAATTCCCTGAACGCGGGGATGCCAAAGCCAACGAGACCACGCCCGCGCTCTCCGATGACGCCGTCCTCCAGGAGGCGGCGTTTGTATTGGCTTGCGTAGTTGCTGGCGACGCCCATGCGTTTGGCTACCTCCGAGACCCTGCTGGGGCCAGAATCGGGCAGCATCGCGAGCAAAAACTCAATGTCTTTATCGGAAAGCTCCCGATAGGTAGTTTCGAGAGAAGCCCGACGCCATGCTTCTCGAGTTGCCTGAAGATGCCATTCATGCGCGTGCGCCAGTTGCCCTGAGCCTCTTGAGCATATGTCCAATCGATGCCCACTGGACCAATTTGAACGCCGTTTATGCGCGCGTGAGGCTGTGAGAGGTAGCTGTCTGCGGCTTCTTTGGTCCGCTCGATAATATCTTCGAGCATGCCTGGCATGGCGGAGACATTTGCTGCAATCCATGGTGGCCCCTTTGCAGGTTTTGCTAACTTTTGCAACTTTTGCTAAATTTTGTAAGTTTTGCTAATGGCTTAACATGCCTTGTGCCGTGGGGTTGCGGGAGTGAAAAACGGGGATTCCTATTATTCTGACTGCGTTGCAGCGAGCGGGGCCCGGAGCGCGATGTTGCTGCGCTTCGGGCCCCACCGTTTTGAGAGCTTATGGCGGTTCTGCCGTCGTCCTAGTCAAACAGACTCGGCATGTCGTTTTCTTTCATGAGGGCGCCGGCAGAGGGGAGGCTCTGCGCGGTGAACTTCTCGGCCGAGACGCCGGCGCCAAGAATCTCCTCGGTCGTGCCGACGGTGGTGACCGAGCGGCCCTTCTTGGCGGTAAAGGCCTGGACGCCCTGCGTGTTGGTGGTCGTCTTGGTCTTGAGCAGCGACGTGTTGAAGTTCATCAGGCGGTAGTCGCTCGAGACCAGCGCGATCTCGCGGTCCTCCTTGAGCACCTGGGCATACAGCAGCTTGCTGCCACCGTAGATGGCGTTCTTAAGGCGTTTGCGGTTGGTCTTGGTAACGTATCCAGAAAGCGCGACGCGCACCACGCGGCCGTTCTCAAAGACAAACAGCACGTCGGCCTTGTAGTCCTCGGGGTCGATGACCCAGATGACACTCTCGTCGGGTTCCATCTCGAGGTCGGTGGGCAGGTACGAGCCCAGCTGAGCCGACTTGGTGTCCTCAAACGCCGCAACCTTGCACTTGTACACCTGACTCTTGTTGGTAAAGACCAGCAGTTCGTGGGTGTTGGAGGACGGGAATTCGATAAAGGGTTTGTCACCGTCCTTGTACTTGAGCGTGGTCGCCTTCTTGAGTACGCGGTCCGTCATCTTCTTAAGGTAGCCATCACGCGAGAGCATGATAGTGACCGGGTACTCCTCGACTTCGGGCTCCAGGCTTACCTCGATGACCTCGTGGGGCTCGATCCTGCCCGTACGACGCGGCATCACATATTTCTTGTTGACCGCAGCCAGCTCGTCGCTGATGACCTTCTTGATGTTCTCCTCGCTGGAGAGGATCTCCTCAAGCTCGGCAATCTCGCCCTCAAGCTTGGCAATGTCCTTGGTGCGGTTGAGGATGTACTCCTCGTTGATGTTGCGGAGCTTAAGCTCGGCAACAAACTCGGCCTGGGTCTCGTCGATGTCGAAACCCTTCATAAGGTTGGGCACGACCTCGGCTTCGAGCTTGGTGCCGCGGATGATGGCGATGGCCTTGTCGATGTCGAGCAAGATCGCCTCGAGGCCGTGCAGCAGGTGCAGGCGCTCGGACTTTTTGCCCAGGTCAAAGTTAATGCGGCGACGCGTGGACTCAATTCGCCACTTGACCCACTCGTGCAGGATCTGGCGCACGCCCATAACGCGGGGGTAACCATCGACCAGCACGTTGAAGTTGCACGAGAACGAATCCTGCAGCGTGGTCGAGCGATAGAGCTTGGCCATGAGCTTGTCGGGGTCGACACCGCGCTTAAGGTCGATGGCGATACGCAGGCCCGAAAGGTCGGTCTCGTCACGGATGTCAGCGATCTCCTTGACCTTGCCTTCTTTGGAAAGCTTGACGATACGCTCGATGATGACATCGGTCTTGGTGGTGTAGGGGATCTCGTAGACCTCGATGATGCGCTCTTCGGGAATCCAACGCCAACGGGAGCGGATCTGGAAGCTGCCAAGGCCGGTCTCGACGATTTTCTCCATCTCCTCGCGGCGGTAGATGATCTCGCCGCCGGTAGAGAAGTCGGGCATGGGCATATACTCGAGCAGGTCGCAGTCGGGATCCTGCAGGTAGTGCATGGTGGCGGTGCAGACCTCGTTGAGGTTAAAGCCGCAGATGTCAGACGCCATGGCGACGCCGATGCCCTTGTTGGCCGAGACGAGGATGTTAGGGAACGTGGTGGGCAGCAGGCGCGGCTCCTTCATGGCGCCGTCGTAGCTGTCGACAAAGTCGACCGGGTCCTTGTCGATGTCCTTGAAGATCTCGGCGCTGATGGGGGAGAGCTTGGCCTCGGTGTAACGCGAGGCGGCGTAGCTCAGGTCGCCCGAATAGTACTTGCCAAAGTTGCCCTTCGACTCCACAAAGGGGGCGAGCAGCGCTTCGTTGCCGGTGGCTAGACGCACCATCGTCTCGTAGATCGCGGCGTCGCCGTGCGGGTTGAGCTTCATGGTCTGACCCACGATGTTGGCGCTCTTTTGGCGCTCGCCCTTGAGCAGACCCATTTTGTACATGGTGTAAAGCAGCTTACGGTGCGAGGGCTTAAAGCCGTCGATCTCGGGGAATGCACGCGAGACGTTGACGCTCATGGCGTAGGGCATGTAGTTGACCTCGAGCGTCTGCGTGATCGGCTGGTCAGTGACCTCGGAGTGCAGGCCGATGACGTTCTCGGCGTTGACCTGCTTTTTCTTTGGCTGGGTTTTCGTCTTCTTCTTTGCCACGATTTCCTCTTGAACTTCTTATGGCCGTCGTTATCGATTTGCTGCTATTGCAGGTCTAGCTGGTCCAGATATTCCTTGCCGTGCTCGGAGATATGGCGCTTGCGGCCTGCCTCGTCGTTGCCCAGCAATAGGTTGAACATGGTCTCCATCTTGGTGACGTCCTCGGGTTCCACCTTGATCAGACGACGCGTCTCGGGGTTCATGGTGGTGAGCCACATCATGTCCGGATCGTTCTCACCAAGACCCTTGGAGCGGTTGATGGAGCACTTCTGGTCGCCGATTTCCTTAAGAATGCCGTTCTTTTCGAGCTCGGTGTAGGCAAAGTAGGTCTTCTCTTTGCAGTTGATCTCGTAGAGCG
>USPT01000140.1 GCA_900556705.1 uncultured Collinsella sp. | reverse complement strand
AGCTTCTCGGGCGAAGTCTCCTTGCCGTCGATGACGTAGTACTTCTTATAGTTGCTGAGCACCTCGCGAATCGTGTCGCCCATGAAGGGCTCGAGCTCCTCGAGCTGCTGCGACAGCACGCCAAAGCGCACTGTCTGGCCAATCTTCACGCGGCCGCGCGTGGGCGCAATTTTGCCCTGGATCACATCAAGCAGCGTCGACTTGCCAGCGCCATTCTCGCCCAAAAGACCATAGCGGTCGCCCGCACCAATGAGCCAGGTCACGTCGGAGAGTACCCGCTTGGGCGCGCCATCGACATCCGCATAGCCGGCGTCAACGTCGACCACATCGATAACCTGCTTGCCTAGGCGGCTCACGGCGAGGCGCTTGAGCTCCAGCTCGTCACGCACGGGCGGCACGTCGGCAATCAGCTCGCGAGCGGCATCCACACGAAACTTGGGCTTGGTGGAACGAGCCTGGGCACCGCGGCTCAGCCATGCGAGCTCCTTGCGCGCCATGTTGCGGCGACGCTCCTCGGTGACGGCGGCCATGCGGTCGCGCTCCACGCGCTGCAGGATGTAGGCCGAGTAGCCGCCCTCGAAGGGATCGACCTGGCCGTCGTGGACCTCCCACATGCTGGTGCAGACCTCGTCCAAGAACCAGCGGTCGTGCGTGACCACGAGCATGGCGCCCTGACCGCGCTGCCAGCGGGCCTTTAAGTGACGAGCGAGCCAGTTGATGGTACGCATGTCCAGGTGGTTGGTGGGCTCGTCGAGCATGAGCACGTCGTAGTCGCCGATCAGCAGGCGCGCGAGGTCCACGCGGCGGCGCTGGCCGCCCGAAAGCTCGCCCACCGTGCCCTCCCAGGGCACATCGCTAATGAGGCCGGCGAGGATCTGGCGTGTGCGGGGGCTCGACGCCCACTCGTACTCGGGCGTGTCGCCCACGACGGCATGATGCACGGTATCGGTGTCGACAAGCTGATCCTTTTGGCCGAGCAGACCGATCGTCGTGCCGCGGCGGTGCGTCACGCGGCCATCGTCGGGCTCCAGCGTGCCGGCGAGCACGCTCAGCAGCGTCGACTTGCCGTCGCCGTTTTTACCGACAATACCAATGCGGTCGCCCTCGCCCACGCCGAGCGTCACGCTATCGAAAATATGCTTGGTGGGAAACTCTAGGCTGATGGAATCGCATCCCAAAAGAATCGCCATATGCCCTGCTCCTTCGTAGAAATTCAACGTTGTCCATGATAGCAGCGAAAAGCCGGGCCGCACACGACACTAAAAGGCGGGCCATCTCCCGCAAGAGATAATCCGCCTCTCCAATCAGTCCCGCGGTAACCGTGGCCGCCGCGGGCCTCAAGCATGTCCCGGACTAGGAGAACATGCCGGTGAGGTAATCGTTCAGCCGCTTATCCTTGGGCCGTTGGAAAATCTCGTCAGTCTCGTCGTACTCGACCATATCGCCCATGTAGAAGAACGCCGTGCGGTTGGACACGCGCGACGCCTGCTCCATGTTGTGCGTCACGATGACGATGGCGCGGTCGGCAACGATCGACGACATCAGGTCCTCGATCGCCAGCGTCGAGATGGGGTCGAGCGCCGAGCAGGGCTCGTCAAACAGGATCACGTCGGGATTGAGCGCCAGCGTGCGCGCGATGCACAGACGCTGCTGCTGGCCGCCCGAAAGCGCGTAGGCACTCTTGTCGAGCTTGTCCTTGACCTCGTCCCAAAGCGCCGCGCCGCGCAGGCTTTCCTCGACCATGCGGTCGAGCTCGTCGCGGTCGGTGATGCCGTGGCGCTTAGGCGCAAACGTGATGTTGTCGCGAATGGACTTGCGGAACGGGTTGGGCTGCTGGAACACCATGCCAATGGAGCGGCGCAGCTCGTAGGTGTTCTCGGTCTTGGTATTTACGTTGCGCCCGCGGTAGTTGATCTCGCCCTCCACGCGGCAGCCGCGAATCTCGCGATTCATAAGGTTGAGGCTACGCAAGAAGGTCGACTTACCGCAGCCCGAAGGCCCGATGAGTGCCGTGATCTCGCCCTTGTGAAAGTCGAGCGACGTATTGTGCAGGGCATGGTGGTCGCCATAGTACACGTTGACGTCCTTGGTGGAGAGCACGACCTCGTCGCTCACGGCCCTGCCGCTCACGCGAACGCGCTTCTCGCTCTCCCCCACACTCGACAGAAAGTCCTGGGTCTCGGACGTGGCCGCCTCGGTTGCGGGCGTTGCATTCATCTCGCTCATTCGGCCGTCATCTTCCTTGCCAGTTGCTTGCCCACGATGCGGGCGATTACGTTAAACAGCAGCACGCAGATCATCAGCAGTGCGGCGGTGCCCCAGACGATCTGCTGGGCCTCGGGGCTGCCCTCGCCATAGATCTTGTAGATGTGCACGGCGAGCGACTCACCGGGGCGGAACACGTTCCAGGCGCAGGTGGGGCTCGACAGGTTAAAGCTCAAGAAGTTCAGACGCACCGGCGAGCTCATGCCCGAGGTAAAGAGCAGCGCCGCGGCCTCGCCAAAGACGCGGCCGGCCGAAAGCACGATGCCGGTCACGATGGCGGGCATGGCCTCGGGAATCAGGATGTGCAGCGTGGCCTCCCAGCGGGTAAGGCCCATGGCCAGGCATGCATCGCGCTGGGCCTGTGGCACGTCCTCGAGCGCCTGCTGAATCACGCGCACCAGGATGGGGATATTGAACATGGTGAGAGCGACGGCGCCGGAGATGATGGAGTACTTCCAGCCCAGCTGCACCGAGAACACCAGGAAACCGAACATGCCGACAACGATGGAGGGCAGCGAGGACAGCGTCTCGATGGCGGTGGAGGCGATGTCGCGGATGGGCCCATTCGGCGCGTACTCAACCAGAAAGACCGCGCCGCCCAGACTGATGGGCACCGAGATGACCAGAGTGATCAGCAGCAGGTAGAACGAGTCGAACAGCTGGTAGAGCACGCCGCCCTGGGTTCCGTTGGCGCGCGCGGGCTGCGTGAGAAATCCCGGCTGGAACAGCGTCGAGACGCCCTCAAACAGGATATAGGCCACCATGGAGACGACGATGAGCATGACGATGGCGACGATCGCCGTCAGCACGCCCGTGGCGATGCGGTCCTGCTTTTGGACGCGCCCGAGTCTCGCCTCGTCAATGTGGATGCGCGTGCTAGCCACGAGCCTTCGCCCCCTTGCGGCCAATGAGATGGATGATCAGGATGAAGATGAGGCTCATGCCCATCAGCAGCAGACCGAGCGCCCATAGAACATCGTCCTGGGCCGAGCCCTCGGCATAGACCGCCATGGACGTGGTGAGCGTGGTGGTGATGGTCGAGGCCGGCGACAGCAGCGACGTCGGCATGGCCTCGATACCGCCGATGACCATGCGCACGGCGAGCGTCTCGCCAAAGGTGCGGGTCATACCCAGAATGACCGCAGTCATGAGCGACGGCATGGCGGACTTGAGCACCACGTGCCAGATGGTCTGCCAGC